>WFPR01000057.1 GCA_015487455.1 Candidatus Bipolaricaulota bacterium | reverse complement strand
GGCTTGGGCTGCGTGCTCGTGGGCGGGCTGATCGGGTTCGGATGGGGGGCGGGGCTGACCGCGCAGGCGGGGGAGCTGGCCACCGTCTGCCCGGCCGGTCCGCCCGTCTGCGCCTTCGCGAGCGTGCGGGAGGCCGTCGCGGCCGTCCCCGGCGGGGCCACCGTGGTCGTGGAGCCCGGGGAGTACGCCGGGCCCGTGATCGTCAGCAAGCCGCTGACGCTCGCCGGGGCCGGGCCGGGCTTCTCCGTGATCACCCGGGGCGTGATCGTCGCCGGGCCGTTCCCCGTGACGATCCGAGGGTTCACGATCACGCAGGGGCTCAACGGGCTCCAGCTGCAGCCGCCGCCGGGCCTGCCCGCCCAGCTCGCCCCCGTGGTGACGCTGGAGAACGCGATCATCGCCGGGAACGCGGGGAACGGGATCGTGCTCTTCGGCGCCTCCCGGCTGATCTTGCAGAACGTCACCGTCACGAAGAACGGGGTGAGCGTGCTGGGCAACCCGATCGGCGGCGGGATCGCCCTGCGCGGCCAAGCCCAGCTCGTCGCCCGCGGCGGCCTGGTCGTCCGGGAGAACGGGGCCTACGGGATCGCGGCCTTCGACGAGGCGTCCGCCCGGATCTCGGGCGCCTTCGTCGCCCAGAACGGGCTGATCGGGGTGCAGGTCGCGGGCCGGGCGCAGATGGCGCTCGCGGACGTGATCAGCCGCGAGAACGGCTGCTACGGGGTCGCCGTCCACGACGACGCCCAAGCCCAAATTCGGGGCGGACGGCTGGAGCGGAACGGCAAGGCCGGGCTGCACGTGGGCGGGCCGTCCTCCGTCGTCCCCGGCTGCCTCACCCAGACGGACACCGCCGCCCACGCCGTCGCGACCGTCGAGGGCACGGTCATCACGGCCAACCCCGTCGGCGCGCTCGTCGGGGACCTCAGCAAGGAGTTCGACCGGGGGAGCTTGACCCTCATCGCGGTGACCTTCCTCGGCAACGGCTGCGACCTGCTCGTGGACCCCGCCTACTCGGCGGACAGCGTCCGGGTGGAGGCCACGCCCTACGTGGCGTGTCGGTGACCCCTGCGCGCCTTTTTGGGGACCGCAAGGACAAGAAGAAGAGGAAGCGAAGCGGCCCACCCCAAAAGCAAGCAAGGAAGCAAGAAAGGAAAAAGAAGGAGGGGACAGGCGAGATGTCTGAGTTTAAGACCGTCACCGTCAGTCGGCGGACGTTCCTCAAGCGGCTGGGCGCCGGGGCCGCGGCGGCGACGTTGGCCCCCCTCGGCCTCGCCCTGGCCCACGGGCCGTGGGTGCGGGCCCAGCAGCCCTTCCTCATCGGGATGGCCAACCCGCTGGCCACCTACTTCGGCGAGGCCGCCGAGAAGGCGCTGCGCCTGGCCATCGACGAGATCAACGCCCAGGGCGGCATCCTGGGGCAGAAGCTCGACCTGATCGTCTCCGACAGCGCCGGGCAGTCGGCCCAGGCCCCCCTGGCCCTTCAAGACCTCGTCGGCCGCGGCGCTCAGGTCTTGACGGGCTTCTTCTTCAGCGAGGAGCTGATCGGGGCGCTGCCCACCTTCCCCATCTTGAGGAAGCTCTTCCTCGGGACGGGCGCGTCCACCCCGGCGGCCACCATTCAAGTCTCCAAGGACTACGACAACTACAAGTTCTTCTTCCGCATAGGGCCGATCAACTCCCTCCTGATCCTGCAGGTGTCCGTCATCTTCGCCGTGGAGTACCTCGAGAAGAGGCTGGGGTGGGACTCGATCGTGCTCTTCGCCGAGGACGCCGCCTGGACGAAGCCCATCACGGACAACTTCCCGGCGCTGCTGCGGGCCTTCGGCTCGAAGCTCGAGGTCCCGCTCACCATCCGCTACGCGGAGGACACCGCGGACTTCACCGGCTTCTTCCGCGACGCGATCGGCGCCATGAGGGGCCGGACGGGCGGGATCTTCACCGTGATGGCCCACACGGGCGTGCGGCCGACGGCCCAGTGGGCGGCCCAACAGGTCCCGCTGCCGTTCGTCGGGATCAACGTGCAGGCGCAGGACGCCCGCTTCAACGACCTCACCCAGGGCGCGGCCGAGTCCGTGGTGACCCTGACGACGGGCGCCCGCGCCCCCATCACCCCCAAGACGATCCCGTTCGTGGACGCGTTCGCGGCCTTCACGGCGGTCAAGCCCGAGGTGAGCATCCCGAGCTACAACGCCTTCGCCAGCTACGACGCGCTCTACATGCTGAAGGCCGCCTGCGAGGCCGCGGGCACCCTGCCCCTCGACGAGGCGTCCACCGACGCCGTCATCAAGGAGATGGAGAGGTTCGGGGCGCTGGGCCCCGACGGCAAGCCCACCAATCTGTTCGTGGGCGTCTCGGGCAACCTCGGCTTCTACGAGCGGGGCGAGACCGGGGTCACGCCGATCCTGCCCGACCAAGACTTCCCGCACGACGTGCGCTTCGGGCCGGGGCTGGCCGAGGGCCTCTGGATCCAGTGGCAGGGCGGCCGCCAAGAGGTCATCTTCGCGCTCAACCCCGAGCTGATCACCGCGCCGTTCGTCCCGCCGCCCTGGATGCGCGAGGCGTAGCGCTGGAGCCCGATCCCGGCGGGGGGAGGAGGGCCGTGACCGAAAGGCCCGGTGCGGTGGCCCTCCTCCCCCGCTTTTGCTATCATCCCCGGCGGCGGCCGGGACGCGCCAGATCCAGATTGGGCAGAAAGGGATCACGACCTTGAGCGTCGTCGTCGAGGTCCTCGTTCTGGGCTTTCTGATCAGCGCGCTCTACGCCCTGGCGGCCCTGGGCTTCACCATGATCTTCGGGGTCGCCGGGGTGCTCAACCTGGCCCACGGGGCCTTCGCCATGGTCGGGGCCTATGTGGCGATCGGGGCGCTGGACCGGGGCCTGAGCCTCCCGCTGGCCGCGCTGGTCGCGGTCGTGGGGATGGCGCTGTTCGCGCCTTTATTCTACTGGCTGATCGTCCGCCCGGTGGAGCGCCACCCGATCCTGGTGATGCTGGGGACGCTGCTGGCCGCCGTGGTGCTGGAGCAGATCGTCGGGCTGAGCTTCAGCTTCAACTCGCAGATCCTGCCGCCGCTGGTCGGCGGGAGCTTCTCGCTCCTGGGCGTGCGCGTCACCTACGATCGCGTCGTGGCCAGCGCGATCGCCTTGGCTGTCATCACAGGGCTGTGGCTCTTCATCCACAAGACGCCGCAGGGCAAGGCGATCCTGGCCCTCTCCATGGAGCGGAAGGGGGCCGCGCTGGTCGGCATCCCGGCCCGGCGCGTGATCTTGGGCGTCTGGGCGATCTCCGGGGCGCTGGCCGCGGTCGCCGGGCTGTTCATCGCCTCGTTCATGGGGATCAGCCCGCTCGAGGAGCGGGCGCTGCTCGTGATCGCCTTCTCCATCGTCGTGCTGGGGGGGCTGGGGAGCATTCCCGGCTCGCTCTGGGCCGCGTTCATCATCGGCTTCTCGGAGACGGTCGTGCAGCAGGTTGCCCCCGAGGCGCAGGGCTTGGCCTCGCTGGCGCTGCTCATGCTCGTGTTGACCCTGCGCCCCCAGGGGCTCCTCGGGAGGGCCGCCGCATGAGCCACAGGAGCCGCCTGCGCTCGCGCTTGCGCTCGCGTTCACGCTCACGCTCACGGACGGCGCGGCTCGTCAAGCTGGGGGGCGCGTTGCTCGCCCTGGCCCTGCTGCTGGGCCTCCCTTACTGGCTGCCCCTCCTCGTCCCCGCGATGCAGCAGAACCCGTTCCTGCTGTACAAGTGGCTCAACGTGCTGGTGGCCGCCAACGTGCTGGCCATCTTGGGGATGAGCTGGGATCTGCTGGGCGGCTACGCGGGGCAGATCAGCTTCGGCCACTCGCTGTTCCTGGGGCTGGGGGCCTACACCACGGCCATACTTTCCGTGCTGTACGGCTGGAACCCCTGGCTGATCATCGCGCTGGGCGGCCTCGTCGCGGCCGTGGGCGGGCTGCTGGTGGCCGCGCCCGCGCTGCGCCTCCACGGGCCGTATCTCTCACTGATGACGCTCGTGGCGGCCCTGGCGTTCGACCGCCTGATGCGGTGGCTCAAGCCCGAGGTCGGCATCCCCGGCGCCGAGGGCGCGATCCTCTGCGTCCCCCACTGCGTGCTCACCCTGGACGCCGTGCTGAAATATTATTACTCGCTGGGGCTGATGCTGCTGACGGCCCTGCTGCTCTGGGCGCTGACCCGCTCCCGGGTCGGGCTGGCGCTGGAGGCCGTCCGGGACGACGAGGCGGCCGCCCAGGCCGCCGGGCTCAACGCCGCCAAGTACAAGACGCTGGCCTTCGGGGTGAGCAGCTTCTTCGCGGGGATCGCGGGCGCCTTTTACGTCTATCACATCGGCTCGGCGGCCCCCGCCGACGTGCTCAACCTCCAGCGCTCCGTGGAGGCGATCGCCGTGGCCGTGCTCGGCGGGATGGGCACGATCTTCGGGGCGATCGGGGGCGCCCTCTTCTTCAAGGTGTTTGAGGAGCTGCTTCGCCCGGCGGGGACGCTGCGCTTCGCGCTGCTCTTCTCGCTGGCGCTGCTGATCCTGCTGCTCGTGCGGAGCGGGGCCCTCGGGAGGCTGTGGGCGGGCCTCCGTCCGCGCCCGTCGCCCCCCCGGGAGGGGGCCGAAGCCCCACCCACGGTCGCGTCGGCGTCAGAGACGGAAGAAGCGGAAGTCGAAGTCAAGGCGAAGCCGTCATGAGCGCCATGAACGCCCTTCTTCAGGTGCAGCGCCTTTCGAAGGCCTTCGGCGGCCTGCAGGCCGTGAGCGACCTGAGCTTCGACGTCCACGAGGGCGAGATCCTGGGCCTCATCGGGCCGAACGGCGCGGGCAAGACGACCCTCTTCAACCTGATCACGGGCGTCCACAAGCCCGACCGCGGGCGGGTGATCTTCCAGGGGCAGGACATCACGGGCTGGCCGACGTACAAGATCGTGAACGCGGGGATCGCCCGGGCGTTCCAGATCCCGCGCCCCTTCCGGCACAAGACCATCGCGGCGAACGTCGAGATCTCGCTGATCCCGAACGGGCTCTTCGCGCGCGGGGGCTCGCGGCGCGCCCGCGCCCGCCGCGTCCGGGAGATCTGTCGGCGGGTGGGCCTGTGCGCGCTCTGGCCCGAGGGGGCGCGCCGAGGCTGCGATTTGAGCGGGGACGGCGACGGCGACTGCCCCTGCCGACGGGAGCTCCCGGACGTGCTGCCCCAGGCGGGGCTGCGCAAGCTCGAGATCGCCAAGGCGGTGGCCACCGACCCGAAGTTGCTGCTGCTCGACGAGCCCTTCGCGGGCCTCGCCCCCGCCGAGGTCGAGGAGCTGAGCGCCCTCATCCGCGAGCTGCGCGAGGAGGGGCGCACCCTGGTCGTGGTCGACCACAACATGCGCGGGCTCATGCGGCTCGTCGACCGGGTGATCGTGATCCACTTCGGGCAGAAGCTGGCGGAGGGGACGCCGGACGAGGTGGCCCGCGACCCCGCCGTCCAGGAGGCCTACTTGGCGGGGACGATCGAGGAGGAATAGGGCATGGCGGGAGCGCTCCTGGAAGTCGAGGGGGTGAGCGTCCACTACGGCAAGGCTTGCGCGCTCCACGACGTCTCGTTCCGCGTCGAGGAGGGCGAGGTCGTCGCGATCATCGGGCCGAACGGCGCGGGCAAGACGACGCTGCTCAACGCCCTCTCGGGGCTGGTGCCCTACCGGGGCCGGGTGCGCTTCGCCGGGCGCGACTTGCCCAAGCAGCCCCACGAGATCGTGGGGCTGGGGTTGATCCACTGCCCCGAGGGCCGAAGCCTCTTCCCCTACATGAGCGTCCTGGACAACCTGCTGCTCGGGGCGTACCGCCGCCGGGACGAGCCTGCAGAGATCGAGCGGGACCTCGAGATGGTCTTCGAGCTGTTCCCCCGGCTCAAGGAGCGCCAAAGGCAGCCGGTGCACACCCTCTCGGGCGGCGAGCAGCAGATGGTCGCGATCGGGCGGGCGCTGATGGCCCGTCCCCGGCTGCTCATGCTCGACGAGCCCACCCTGGGGCTCGCCCCCATCGTCCGGGCGCACATCTCCCAGGCCCTGGAACGGCTGCGCGAGCGCACCCGCCTGACCGTGCTGCTGGCCGAGCAGAACACCGAGTTCGCCTTCCGGCACGCCGACCGCCTCTACCTCCTGGAGACGGGGCGCCTCGTCCGCGAGGGGACCGTCCACGAGCTGAAGGAGGACCCGTACGTCCAGAAGGCCTACCTGGGCAGCTGACGCCCCCTTCTTGGGGCTTCTTGGGCGAATCGAAACGCGCACGCAGCCGAGTGTAACGCAAAGACAAAGATTCAAAGAGGGAAAGGAGGCGATAGGCGATGCCTGTGCGAACGTCCCGAACGGCGCTCTTCGGCGGACGGATCGCGGTCGTAGGCGTGGGCGCGCTCCTCGGGCTCGGGCTTGGGCTTGGGCTCGGTCTCGGTGCGGCTCAGGCCCCGGCCTTCACGCCGCCCGCGTTCGTGGCGCAGTGGGGCGGGCCGGGCGACGGGCCGGGACAATTCAACGCGCCCGAGGGCGTGACCGTGGGGCCCGAAAATCGCCTTTACGTCGCCGACACGAACAACCACCGCGTCCAGGTCTTCAGCCCCGAGGGCGAGTTCCTGTTCGCGTGGGGCTCGTACTGCGATCTGGAGACGGGCGAGGGCTGCGACTCGCCCGAGGGCGAGGGCCAGTTCAACACGCCCGAGGGGATCCTGTACAACGCCCTCAGCGGGATCGTCTACGTCGCCGACTCGGGCAACCATCGGGTGCAGGCGTTCAGCCCCGACGGGGAATTTCTGTTCAGCTGGGGCTCGGCGGGGAGCGCCGAGGGGCAGTTCCTCAACCCCGTCGGGCTCGCCTCCGACGCCGACGGGAACGTCTACGTCGTCGACGTGGTCAACCACCGCGTTCAAGTCTTCGACTACCGCGGGCGCTTCCTGAGGGCGTGGGGCGCCAAGGGCGAGGGGGCGGGCGAGTTCCGCTTCCCCACGGACATCGCGATCCACGGGCGCAGCGCGTACGTGACGGACAACCTCAACCACCGGGTGCAGCGCTTCACCCTCGACGGCGTGTACCTCAGCGAGTGGGGCACCCCCTGCACGCTCAAGACGGGCGAGGGCTGCACCGACCCCGACGGCGACGGCCCCTTGAGCGAGGGCGACGGACAGTTCCGCAAGCCCTTCGGGATCGCCGTCGACCCCCAAGGGCGGGTCTACGTGCTCGACCAGGGCAACCACCGCGTGCAAGTTTTCACGGGCGACGGGCGGTTCCTGGGCAAGTGGGGGGGCCTCTGCGCCCTCTACGGCCTCGACGACGAGATCCCGGAGGGCGAGGGCTGCGACTCGCCCGAGGGCGAGGGCCAGTTCCTCTTCCCCAAGGGGATCGCGATCGCGCCCGACGGGACGGTCTACGTCGCCGACTCCGACAACCACCGCGTCCAAGTCTTCCGCTGACGCTGAGCGCGACGCGGCGGCCCTCAGGGCACGCAGGGCGAGTCGACCCTGAACGCTTCAGGGTTGAAGCTCGCCAGGTTGTCGGGGTCGAAGATCTCGTCGGGCAGCTCGGGCTCGACCACCCGGCGCTCGAGCGTCACCACCGTCGTCTTGCTGCCGTCGAGCACGTTCTCGACGACGATGCGGTTGGGCACGATCTCGCCCTCGAACTCGACGAAGTCGTCCAGCGCGATCGTCTGCTCGAGCTGCCCGGCCTCGTTGTCGAACTCGCCCCTAAGCGTCAAGAACTCCTCCTTGTCGACCCAGACGGTCCCGGTGGGGAAGTCCACGTCGGCCTCCGGACGCCGGGCGAGCCCGACCTTGTACGCGGGGCGCGCGGTTTCCTCGCCCAGCCAGCTGACCGTGACGGCCTCCTCGCCCAGCAGCTCCCCCGTGTAGTCCTCGTGGAGGTCGAAGCCGCCGCCGACTTGATCGTTCTGCAGGTTGCTCCCGGCGAAGCTCGCGTTGCGGTCCTCCTCCGAGACGAGCTCCTTGACCTGGCCCAGCCCCGAAAGATAGAGCCATAAACGCGTCTTGGCCCCCGGCTCCGCGGGGTCGAAGCTCAAGAAGATCGTCCCGCACTCGAGCTCGGGCTCCAAGAAGTAGATGAGCAGCCTCTCGCCCGCCTCGTCGCGCTTCCCGAAGAACGCGAACGTCCTCGTCTGGGTCGTGCCGTCGGGGAACACGATCTCGAACTCGATGATCGAGATGCGGCTCCCCTCGCGCACGAACGCGCTGCGCTCGGCGGCCTTGGCCAGGATCTCGTCCCCCGTCAGGGGGGCTTGAGCTTGGGCTTGAGCTTGGGCGCCGTCCCACGAGCCCCACAAGAACGGGAGCGCCCCGAGCGCGGCGCTCAGGGCCAACAGCCGCACGACCACCTTGAGTCTCGTCCTCATCGTACGTCCCTCCTTTGTGGGCGTTTCGGGTTCACGGCCCCGTTCGGCTGGGCGGCCGTCGCGGGCTCGGGCTTCGGCCCCTCCCAGAAGGGGCTCGGCCGCCGCAGGAACGCGGGCTCCTTCAGCAACAGTATAGCGGGGATGACCGTGAAGCTGCTCAGGGCGCTTATGAGCATCGTCAACACCAACAGCAGCCCGAACGTCACCAGCCCCTGGAACGAGCTGACCAGCAGCACCGCGAAGCCCAGCATGAGGGCGATCGCGTTGTAGGCGATCCCCCGGCCCGCCGTCTGGATCGTCGCGGCGAACGCCTCGGCGACGCCCTTCCCCTGCCGGGCCTCCAGGCGGAAACGGTGCAGGAAGTGGATGGCGTAGTCGATCCCGACGCCGATGGCGATCGAGCCGAGCATGATCGTGGCCATGTCGAGCGGCAGCCCCGCGTAGGCCATCACCCCGAACTCGATCAGGATCGTCAGCACGAGGGGGAGCAAGCAGAGCAGCCCGGCGATCGCGGAGCCCATGAGCAGCGCGCAGAGGAGCCCGGCCGCGACGAAGCTGGCCGAGAGGCTCGTGACCTGGCTGCGGATGATGCGGTCGAGCAGCGCCACGTACGCTTGGGTGGGCCCGACGAGGCGGGCCTTGGGCTCCCCCGGCCCGTTGAAGTGCTCGTCTAGATAGCGCTGCACGTCGCGGACGAGCCGGGCCATCTGGGTGCTCCCGATGTTGAGGCGACGGGCGAGCACCTCGCCCTTGCTAAAGTCCCCCAAGAAGAGCGCGCCGGGCTTGCCGCCGTAGAGGAGGAAGAGCTGGGCGGCCAGGCGCGGGTCGTCGGGGATGGTGTAGTAGCGGTCGTCGGAGCCGCGCAGCACCCAGTGGAGCTGGCGCACCACGTCCGCGATCGACGCGACGCGGCCGATCTCGGGCCGGGCCTCGAGCCAGTCGTCGAGCGCCGCGATCTTCTTGAGCACCTCGGGGTCCTTCAGCCCGTCGCGCCGCCCCGTGTCGATCTCGATCGCCAGGTGATACGAGCCGCCGAAGTACCGCTCGACGGCGTACATCGCCCGGACCACGGGGTGGTCGCGCTCCAGGAACTCGTCGGCCCGCGTCTCCACCTCCAGGCGGGGGATGCCCAGCGCAAACGCGATCAAGACGACGGCGGAGACCCCCAGCGTGAGGGCGGGCCTTCTCGCGACGAGTCGGCCCCAGAGGCCCAGCAGGCGGGCCAGGCGGCTGCGCTCGTACCGCGCGCGCTCGGGCAGCGGCAGGCGCGCCAACAGCGCCGGGATCAGCGTGAGCGAGAGCGCCATCGCGTACAAAATCCCGAGGGCCGTGAACAGCCCGAACTGGCGCTGCGGCCAGAGGAACGAGGTCATCAGCGCCAGGAAGCCCGCCGCGGTCGTGAGCGACGTCAGGATCACGGGGACGGCCAGCTCCCCCATCGTCGCCCGAACGATCGCCCTCCTCGCTCGCCGGGCCCGGGCGCGCTCGGCGACCTCCTCGTAGTATTTGTTGAGGATGTGGATGCCGTCGGCGGCGCCGATCGCGATCAGCATCACGGGCATGACGACGCCGAAGGGCGTCATGGGGGCGCCCGCGAGCGCCATCGAGCCCACGGTCCAAAGGGTGCTGACCAGCACGACGAGCAAGGGCAGCCCCACCCCGCGGACGCTCCGGAAGCTCAAGAGGAGCACCGCGGCCATGACGGCCACGACGACGGGGATGAGCACCCGAAGGTCGCGGATCATGCTCTCGGCGGTGGCGCTGCGCAGCACCGGCTCGCCAACCAGATAGATCGTCTCCGGCCCCTCGTAGGCGCGGAGGAGCCGTTGAATTTCATCGACGACGGTGGGCGCGTCGGCCCAGGGCTCCAGCTGCACGGAGATCGCCCCGGCCCGCCCGTCCTCGCTGATCAGCCAGCCCCGAATGGTGCGGTCGTTCATCACCCGCCGCTTGTACTGCTCGACCTCCTCGGGCGTCCGGGGGACGCGGCGCATCGCCCGCTCCACCACCACGGACTGCGGCGTCCCGTAGATGACGTAGGCCGTGGCCGGGCCGCGCACCTCGTCCACGCCCACGACCCCCTCCAGCCGTTCCTCCAGCTCCTTGAACTTCCGGAGCGTCTCGGGGGTGAAGATCGTCCGGCCCTCGGGGGCGACCAGCGCGATCAGGAACAGATCTTGGGCGCCGAACGTCTCTTCGGCCTCGATGAGACGGCGGACGGCGGGCTCGTCCTCGGGCAGGAACCTCTTGAAGTCCGTCTCGAACTCGAGCCCGCGGCGAAGCAGCGCCCCCGCGAAGACCGCCGTCAACAGGGCGATCGCCCCGAGGGTGAGCCCGGGGTGGGCCTCGACCCAGGCGATGAGCCCGCGAATCGCGCGATGCATCTCACTCGCACACGAGCCAGCCGTGGCGCTCGAAGATCGCGGCGAAGACGCCGGGGATCGCGTCGTCGGCCACGCTCACGGCCCGCAGCCGCCCCCCGGAGCCCTCCTCGACGAGCCCCTGGATCGCCCAAACGGCCCGGAGCAGCGCCGGGCGCGTCCGATGCGTCAGGGGGCACGTGACGATCCAGAGCTGCCTCAAACGCTGAAGCTCCTCCTCCCTCGGGACGATCAGGATCAGCTCGTAGCGCGCGGCCGTGGGGTCCGGGTTCACGCCCAGGGGGTCGTCGAAGCTCGACTCCACGTCGGGGAAGACGGCCTCGAGCTCGAAGAGCCCCGTCTCCCGAAGCGCCGCGGCCAATAGATTCACGAGCAGCGACGCCTGGAGGGTCCGCGTCTCGTCCACGAGCAGCGCACGGACGGGCGGCCCCTCCGCCCCCGGCCCCAGCGCGGAGCCCCCGCCGACGCCGAGGAACGCAAGCCCGACGACCCCGAGCAGCGCGATCCCGAGCGCCGCCCCGACTTGGGCCCGCCGTGCATATCGCCGCCGATATAGCTCCATCGACATAGCGCCCCATCCTACGGGACGGGGCCCCGGCGCGTCAAGCCGCGCCGGGCCGGGCTGGGCTTGGGCCGAAGCCCCCGAGGGGCGGACCGCCGTCCTTCCCTTCCCGACGCCGCGCGCTTAGACTTCAGGCGTCATGGCTCATGCCCGTGTGGAGCCGGGTGGGAGGGCACCCCCCCGTCCTTGCGCGCGTCCAGCGCCCCCAGGCCCAGGACGGGTCGAGCTGTTCGGCGTGCCGATCCACCGCGTGACGCGGGCTCAGGCGCTCGAGCTCTTGGAGCGCTGGATCGCGGAGCGCCAAGGCACCCGCTTGGTCATGACCCCGGACACCCCGGCACTCCTGCGGGCCCGCCGGGACCCGGCCCTACTCGAAGCGTACGAGCAGGCCGACTTGGTGACGCCGGACGGGGCGGGGCTGGTGTGGGCGTCGCGGACGCTTAACCCAGAAAACCCGCTGCCCATGAGGGTTTCGGGCATCGATTTGTTGGAGGCGTTCTGCGCGCGGGCCGCCGAGCGGGGGTATCGCGTGTTCTTCCTGGGCGCGGCCCCCGGCGTCGCCCAGGAAGCGGCCGCCCGCCTCCAAGCCCGCCACCCTAAGCTCAAGGTCGTGGGCGCCCGCCACGGGTACTTTTCGGCGGAGGAGGAGCCCTCGATCGTGAGGGCGATCGGGCGGGCGCGGCCTGACGCCCTGTTCGTGGGGTTGGGCGTCCCCAAGCAGGAGCTTTGGATGGTGCGCCACCGCGCCGAGCTGGCTGAGCTGGACGTCCCCGTGGTGATGGGCGTAGGGGGCGCGTTCGACGTGCTGGCGGGGCGGCTCCCGCGGGCGCCCGAGCGCTGGCGACGCTTGGGGCTGGAGTGGCTCTGGCGGACGCTGCGCGAGCCGTGGCGGGTGCGGCGCGTCTGGCGCCTCCCGCTCTTCGTGTTGGGCGTGCTCGCGCTCCGGGCGGCCCGGGCGACTCGCTTTCGCTTAGGCTATTCCGCGTCCGAAGCGCCCGAAGAGGGCTCCAAGACGTCGAGCAGCTCCAGCCGGACACGGGTGCGGCCGTTCCAGCTGTCCCGATCGAGCTTGCAGACGAGGTCGACGCGGCCCGCCCGATAGACCTCGACCCAATGAGGCCCGAGGTCGAAGCCGATCGCTTCTAGCACGCGATCGCCTGCCTTGAGCCTGAGCTTGAGGTGCTTCCCGCCGCTTCCGACCGCCCGCGCCTCGCAGACCCACGCGCCCTTGAGCAAGAACCGCGGGGCGGGGTTGCCCACGCCGAACGGCCCCAGGCGCCCCAGCTCCTCGTACAAGGCGAGCGAGACCTCCTCGGGGCGGAGCTCCGCGTCGATGAGGAGCGTCGGCCCCTCGAACCCCGCCAGGACGTCTTGCGCGTACGCCCTCAGGCGCTCGCGAAGCTCCGGGATCCGCTCGGGCCTCATGGAGAAGCCCGCGGCCATGGGGTGCCCGCCGTAGCGCTCGAACAGCTCCTTGTGCCTCGCCAAGCCCTCAATTAAGTTAAACTCGACGATGCTGCGGCCCGAGCCGCGGGCCAGCCCCTCCCCCTCTGCAATCAAGATCGTGGGCCGGTAGTACTTCTCGACGAGGTCGGAGGCGACCAGCCCGATGATCCCGGGGTTCCAGCCGCGCCCCGACAGAATGATAATTTTTTCGCGCTCGAGGTCGACCTGCTCGCGGAGCTGCGCCTCGGCCTGCGCCCGCAGCTCCCCCTGGATGAGCTGGCGGTCCGTGTTGTAGTCGATGAGGATGCTGGCCCAGTAGTCGGCCTTTCGCGGGTCCTCCGTGGTGAGCAGCAGGAAGGCGACCCGCGGGTCGCCGACGCGGTTGGCCGCGTTGAGCTTCGGGATCACGATGTAGCTGAGCTCCCCCGCCGTGAGGCGCTTGGGGTCGAGCGAGAGCTTCTCGAGCAGCACCCGCAGCCCGAGCGTCCCGCCGCCTTGAGCCAACAGCTCGAGCCCCGCCTTCACCAGAACGCGGTTCTCCACGCGCCCCTCCCGCACCAGGGGGACGAGGTCGCCCACGGTCCCGAGCAGGACCAAGTCCAGATACTCATACGCGGCCTCGCGCCCCGGCCCCAGCCGCTCGAAGAGCGCGGCGACGGTCTGGAAGGCGACGCCCACCGCGGCCAGCTCGGGGTTGGGGTAGCGGCAGCCCTCTTGCTTGGGGTTGACGATCGCGCACGCCGGGGGCAGCGCCTCCGGCGGCTGGTGGTGGTCCGTGACGATGACGTCGACGCCGTGGCGGCGGAGGGCCTCGATGCACTCGACGTCGGAGATCCCGCAATCGGCCGTGATCAGCAGCCGGAAGCCCCCCTCGACGACGTGGCGCACGACGTCGGGGTTGAGGCCGTGCCCCCGCTCCCGGTCCTCGATCTCCACCTTGAGCTGCCCCGGGGCGGCCCCCAGCCGCCGCAGCGCCTTGTAGAGCAGGGCGGTGCTGGTGAGCCCGTCGACGTCGAAGTCCCCGTGGAGGAAGATCCGCTCGCGGCGGTCGAGCGCGCGCCGGATGCGCTCGATCGCCCGCTCGACGCCCGCCAGCGCGAAGGGGGAGCCGATCGCCTCCAGGTCGTTCTCCAGGAGCTTGGCGGGGTCGCCCCCTCGGGCCCGCGCCGCGAGCACCCGCGCGGTCGCCGGGGAGACGCCCAGCCGTCTTGACAGCCGGAGCGCCTCGGCCTCCCGCACCCCGGCGAGGACCCAGCAGCGCCCGCTCTGGACGAGCGACCGCCGGGCCTGAGCGAGAGGGGGCACGTCGGCCTGCATCGCTGAAGTCATGGGATCATCGCTCACGGCCACGGCGAGCGCGCTGTGCGTCTCCAGACGCTTGACGCTTGAGGCTTCACGAGGAGGCGAACGCCTCCTGGAGGCGCTTCATCCACTTGGCCTTGAGGCGGGCGGCCTTGTTGGGGTGGATCGTGCGGTGCTTCGCGGCCTTGTCGACGACGCTCATGAGCTGCGGCACGAGCCCCTCGGCCTTCTCCTTGTCGCCGGCCTCGATGGCCCGCCGCAGCTCCTTGATCACCCGCTTGATCGCCTGCTTCCGCCTCAGGTTGCGCTGCCGCCGCACCAGGCTCTGCCGCAGCGCCTTCTTCGCCGACTTCGTGTTCGGAATGGCCCATCCCTCCCTTGTTTCACTTCCGCTCCGTCTGTGCCGCCCTTCCGCGCGCTCGGCGCTCAGGGTCAGGGCGTTCCAAGGGGACCCAGCGGGAATTCGGAAAATGTCGGCCTGATCTTAGCCGACGCGCCCCTCCCTGTCAAGGCCGAGCCCTTGCTTCAAGACAAAGGCCCTGCTACCCTAGGAGCCCGTGAGGCGGTGATCGGCCCATGGCGGGCGGCTGTGGCTGTTGCAGTTGCAGCAGCGAGAGCGAGACGAAGAGCGGCCCCGCGGGCGCGGACGTCCGAGCGGCCCCGATCGCGGATCCGACGACGCGCATCGACGTCGAGGCCATCGTCGAGCGGGTCGCGCGCCGCCTGCGCGAGGGCGCCCAGCGCCGTCGGGTGAAGTTCCCCGAGCTGCGCGCCCTGTATCGGGGGATCGAGCTGGTCTGCACCTTCTCCCACATGAACCTGAACCTGCCCATCGACGAGGTCTTCAGCCACTACGTGCTCAAGCGGGTCAAGGAGCGGGCCGGGCTCCACGAGAACGAGATCCTGAACGCCGTCTACGACAACCTGCACCCCGGCCAGGACACGCCCAAGGGCCACCGCATCCAGTACGTGATCGTGAACCCCCAGGTGCTCGAGCCCGATCGAATCGTGCATTTGCAGCCCGCGCTCCGCTACGACCCGAGCGTCCTGCTCAAGGACGGCCAGCATCGAATCAAGAGCGCGCCCGAGCAGAACATCGAGCAATTTCGCCAACGCTTCGACGAGGTCGACGCCGTTTACAGGCGCTACAGCGGCGAGGGGGACGTGTCTGGGCGGGTCTTGGGCATCCGCTGGGAGTTCTTCCGCCTGATCGGGCTCGACGTCGTGCCCGAGCGGGCCTTCTCCAAGGTCCTGACGTGGCCGATCGCCGACGCCCTCGAGGCGCTCTACCGCCGCGGCTACCCGTTCTGGGAGATGCCCGTCCCCGCCCACCGGGACCGCTACCTCGAGCACACCTTCCTCGTCGAGGGCGTGAACGTCCACGGGAGCAAGACGCCCGTCCGCTTCGAGGACGGCGCCTTTGTGTTCGTGTACGACCCGGAGTCGGGCGAGGAGAAGCGCATCCCCCGCGAGCGGATCTTCGACGCGCTGCGGACCTTCGAGGTGCTGCCCACGATGCCGCTGGTGATCCTGGCCACGGCCACGGCCCCCCAGCTCCCCCACCTGGGGGGCGCCGTCTGGAAGCGCTACGCGCCCGTCCACGTCGACGCGCAGGCCGAGTGGCTCGGGATCGACGAGCGCAGCGACACGCTCATCCTGAGCACCGAGGGCCACAAGCCCCTGATCGTGTACCGCCACAACCAGGAGTTCACGGGCTTCCCCGCCGTGTACATGACCTTCGGGCGGGCGATGATCCGCCGGGCGCTGGAGGAGGGCCTCCGGCTGCGGGTGGAGTTCAAGCGGGTCGTGTTTTGAGCTCGCGGGCCAGCTCGAGGAGCCGCGGGGGCAGCACGAACGCCTTCACGCGCTCCTCGACGACGGTCAGCTCCTCGACGCTTTCCGCGCCCAACGCCTGGAGGCGTGCGACGACATCTTGCACCAGCCGCTCCGGCGCCGAGGCCCCCGACGTGACCCCTACGGTTCGGGCGCCCGCGAGCCACTCGGGCCGGACCTCGTCGGCGAAGTCGACGCGATAGGCCCGCGCCCCGTGCTTTTGGGCGATCTCCCACAGGCGGGTCGTGTTCGAGCTCTGCGCCGAGCCCACTACTATTACGACCTCGCAGCGCCGGGCCAGCTCTTTTACGGCCCTCTGGCGGTTGTCCGTGGCGTAGCAGATCGTGCTGTTGCCCATCGGGGGCTCCTTCAGCTTGGGGAAGCGCTGCCGCAGCGCCTCGCGGATCGCGCGGGTGTCGTCCACGGAGAGGGTCGTCTGGGTGACGCAGGCCACCCGCTCTGGGTCGGGGACCTCCAGCGCTCGCGCCTCCTCGATCGTCTCGATCAGAAAGCGCCGTCCGGGCGGGATGTGCCCCAGGATCCCGCGGGGCTCGGGGTGGTCGCGGTGGCCGATCACCACCACGCTGTAGCCCTCGCGGGCGAAGCGCCTTGCCCAGTTGTGGACGTTGGTCACGAGCTTGCAGGTCGCGTCGATCACGTCGATGCCCCGTTCTTTAGCCTTTTGGTAGTCCTCGGGCGGCGAACCGTGGGCCGAGAAGACCGCTACGGAGCCCTCAGGGATGTCCTCGACGCGCTCGACGAAGACGACGCCCCGCCGCTCAAAGTCTTCGATGACGAAGCGGTTGTGGACGATGGCGTGCTTGACGTAGAGGGGCGGCCCGACGAGCTCGAGCGCCATCTCCACGATGCGGATCGCGTTCTCCACCCCGCGGCAGAAGCCCCGCGGCTTGGCTAAGAGCACGTGAAAGCCCATGACTTTAACTAGGACTTCCTTCCCTCAGCTGAATGCAGGGTGCTTAGCAATTGCTGCAGGAGCAGGAGGGAGCCGAAGATCGGCATGAGCACGGCAAACCACGCGATCCATATCTTCGTCAGCCCGCCCCCGGCAAAGCTTGCCATAACCAGTAGGCTCCCCAAACAAACGCCCCCATAGGCTGCAGCGGCCCAGGAGAGCCTTCTTCGTTCGGATTCGGGCAGACGGCGGACGTAGCGAATGAAAAGCGGGAGGACTCCTGCCAGAAGAAGCACTATGCCTGCGCTTATGAGTCCTATCCCGGCGATGCCCAGCGCGTCCATAGGAACCCCTCCTACTCGCTTACAGCGTGAGCTTACTCACGGTCTCTCGGACGAGCTCAGCAGCCTTCCGGAGCTGCTCGTGTTCTTCGGGGGCCAGCTCGATCTCCAGAATCCTCTCGACGCCCTTGGCCCCCAGCACCGCGGGGACGCCCAGATACAGATCGCGAAGGCCGTACTCGCCCCTCAGGTAGCAGGCCGACGGGATCACGCGTTTTTCGTCGAGCAAGATGGCCTCGACCATCGCGGCCACGCCCGCCGAGGGGGCGTAGTACGCGCTCCCGTCGCCCAACAGCTGCACGATCTCCGTCCCGCCCTTCCGGGTGCGCTCCACCAGCGCGTCGATTCTCTCCCTGGGGAGCAGCTTGGTGAGCGGGATGCCCGCGACGGACGAGCAGCTCACCAGGGGCACCATCCCCACGTCCGTGTGGCCCCCGATCACCAAGGCGTGGACGTCCCGCATCGAGACGCCCAGCTCCATCGCGATGAACGCCCGAAAGCGCGTGGAGTCCAGCGCCCCCGACTGCCCGATCACCCGCTCCGGCGGGAAGCCGCTCAGCTTGTAGGCCGCGTAGACCATCGCGTCCAGCGGGTTCGTGACGACGATGTAGATCGCCTCGGGGGCGTGCTTCACGACTTGTTCCGTGACGCTCCGGATGATGTTCGCGTTGATGCTGATGAGGTCCTCGCGGGTCATGCCGGGCCTGCGGGGGACGCCGGCCGTCACGACGACCACGTCGGAGCCCGCCATGGCGGCGTAGTCGCTGGTCCCCTCAATATGGGCTTCAAAGCCCACGAGGGGCGCGGCCTCCAGCATGTCGAGGGCCTTCCCCTTGGTGGGGCCCTCCTTCTCCGGGATGTCGATCATCACCACGTCGGCCAGGTTCTTTTCGGCGATGCGCTGGGCGGTCGTGGCCCCCACGAAGCCCGCCCCCACCACCGTCACCTTGCGCCTCACGGGGATCGCTTCACCTCCACGCCGTTTTCACGCTCGATCGCGCTCTCTCGAGCTGCGTCGGTGCACCCCGACGGGGCTCGCGGAAAGCCTAGCACATCCCTTGCAGGGGGGCAAGGGCATGCGGTAAAAAGCCGTCGATGCCCAGGCTCGACGAGGGGACGGAGCAGCGGCTCAAAAGCTTCGCGGGGGAGCTGGCCCGACTCTGGGGCGAGGAGCTCGTCGCCGTCGTGCTCCACGGCAGCGGGGCCGGGCGGCACCACCTGCCCGACGTCTCCGACCTCAACGTTTTGGTCGTGCTCAAGCGGGTCACGCCCGAGCGCCTGAAGGAGCTGGCCCGGCTGCGGAGGCTGTACCGCCGCCTGCCGCTGGACGTCACGGTGCTGAGCGCCCAGGAGCTCGAGCGGCTCCCGGAGGCGTACCCCATCGAGGCGCTGGAGCTTTGGGAGCGCCGCCGCGTGCTCCACGGCGAGGACCCCTTCGGCCCGCACCCGCCGAGCGTCCCCCCGGGCGCGCTGCGGCGCCAGCTGCTGGGCGAGCTCCTCGGGAAGACGGTCCGCCTGCGGGAGCTTTACGCGGAACTTCAGAGCGCGCGCGAGCTGGAGCGGGTCATCGGGGAGCTGGTGGGGCCGTACGGCGCGCTGCTCCGGGCGCTCCTGCGGGTGGTGGAGCCGCGCTACCCGCCTCCAGAGGAGTATTTGGAGGCCGTCACTCAGGTCGAGGAGCGCTTGGGGGTCGAGCTGCCGGGGCTGCGGGAGGCGTATCAGGTCAAGGTGGGGGCGCACCGCCCCCTGAAGGACGAGCTGCAACAGCTCCTCGAGCGCGTGCTCGACGAGAGCGAACGGCTCGCCCAACGGGCGTTCCGGCTCCTACGGGATGAGCTTGGGGACGCGAGGGCGAGCACGGGGACGGCGGAGACGGGGAGGGCGTAGGCCATGGAGGGCGTGCCTTTAGGGCTTTTAGTCCTGATCGGACTGGCCGGGCTCCTCCTGCTCACCCCGGGCGGGCGCGCCCTGCTCTGGGGCCGCTGGGGGGTCGTGGAGCCCCGATCTCGATCGCGTTCGCGTGCGCAATCTCAAGCCCGAGCCCGCGGTCAAAGCGCCCGGCTGGGCGGCCCCTTCCGTCACGGCGGGGGGTTCAGCGCCTTTGGTAGGCCTTGAGCAGGCGCTGGATCTCGCGCTCCTGCTCCTTGCGCTTGATCTTCTCGCGCTTGTCGTACTTCGCCAGCCCTTTGGCCACGGCCAGTTCGACCTTGGCGTAGCCGTTGCGAAAGTAAATTCTGAGCGGAATGAGGGTGTAGCCCCGCTGCTCGGTCTTCCCGGCGAGGCGGGCGATCTCCTTCTTGTGGAGCAGGAGCTTCCGCGGGCGGCGCGGGTCGGGGTTGTAGCGCGAGCCCTGCTCGTAGGGCGCGATGTAGACGTTGTACAGGAAGACCTCGCCCTCCTTGACGACGGCGAAGCCCTCCTTGAGCGAGCAGCTGCCCCGCCTTAGGCTCTTGACCTCGGTGCCCGTCAGCACCAGCCCGGCCTCGATCGTCTCCTCGACCTCGTAGTCGCGGCGGGCCGTCGGGTGCGTGGCCACAATCTGGATGCCGCCCTTCGTCGCCATGGCGGGCGCATTGTACGGCCCGGCGGGGCGGGCTACAATGGCGCGCCATGCGCGTCCACGTAGGCTCCGGCAACCCCGTCAAGCGCGAGGCCGTGAGGCGGGTCTTCGCCCGCGCCTTCCCCGACGAGCGCCTCGAGGTCGAGCTCGTCCCCGTGGCCTCGGGGGTGCCCCCGCAGCCCGTCGACGAGCAAGTGGCCCGGGGGGCGGTCGCCCGCGCCCGCGCCGCCCTCCGCGGGGCCGACTACGGCGTTGGGATCGAGGCCGGGCTGGTCCACCACCCCGAGCTGAAGCTCCACTTTGACGTTCAATTCTGCGCCATCGTCGACCGCCGGGGGTGGCTGACCGTGGGCCACGGGCCGGGGTTCGTCTACCCGCCCCAAGTGCTCGAGAGGGTGCTAAAGGGGGGGGAGACGGTGGGGCGGGCGATGGAGGCCCTGACGGGCATCGAGCGCATCGGGCACAAGATGGGGGCGATCGGCTTCCTCTCCAGGGGGCTCCTGGATCGCACCCAGCTGACGGAGCAGGCCGTGCTGATGGCCCTCCTCCCGCGCCTGCGCCCGGATCTCTACCAAGGTGACGAGTTTCCCCTCACGACGTGATCGAATCGGCCCCGTCCCTTCGGGGCTTCAACGTCTAGGAAACGCGCTTTCCAAGCCCCTTGAAGATCTCCCCTGAGGGCCTTCCGAAGAGTTCGCTCAGGGTCTTGACCCCTTTGCATCGACGCGTGTATAATCCGCATCAATCCGATCAAGGAGGGGGTAGAGCGATGACGAAGCAGGAGTTCATCGAGAAGTTGGCCAAGAAGGCCAAGATCTCCAAGAAGGACGCGCGCACGATCGTCGACGCGGCGCTGGGGCTGATCATCGACCGCGTCAAGCGCAAGGAGAAGGTCACGCTGACGGGCTTCGGGACGTTCGAGGCCCGCCAGCAGAAGGCCACCCAGCGCATCAACCCGCAGACCGGCCGCAAGATGACCGTCCCGGCCAAGCTCGTCCCGAAGTTCCGACCGGGCAAGCAGTTCAAGGAGGCCCTGGCCAGGAAGAAGTAACCCCCTTTGACACTGAAAACTACGAAGGCCGTGCCGCGACGACCTGGAGCCAGCGCCGCGGCACGGCCTTCAGCTTCAGCTCTTCAAAAACCTGCCGGACGGCCTCCTGCAGGGCCCAGGCGCCCTCGGCCAGCGGGACGCCGGGGAGCGCCCCCCGAATGAAGTCGCTAAACTCGCTGATCCCCAGCCAGCCCTCCAGCGGCACCTCGACGACGTCGAGCTCCTCCCGCCGGACGGCGAAGCCCTGCTCCGCGAGCAGCTGCTCGTACTGGGCCGTGCTCAGCGGCTGGCGGGCGATCACCCGCTCGCGCGTCGGGCGGAGCCCCCGCTCCCGCTTCAAGAGCTTCAGAGCCCGCGCCATCCATCTTAAGTAGAAGCGCTCCGTCTCCTCGGGGTACGCCTCCGCGAAGAACGTCGTGTTGAACGCGAACGCCCCGCCGGGGGCCAGGCTCTCGAAGACCTCGCGCAGTACGCGGGCCTTGTCCTCGACCAGGTGGATCGCGTTGCAGAAGACGACCGCGTCGACGGCCCCGACCGTCTGCCGGACCGCCCGCGAGAGGGTCTCGGCCCGGCCCTGGACGAACCGCACCAAGGCCGAGCCCGCCCCGGCCAGCTCGCGCTTGGCGATCTCGAGCGCCTCCGCGGAGGCGTCGACCGCCAGCACCACGCTCTGCTTGGCCCCCTCCAGCTGGCTCAAGATGAGCTTGGTCACGGCCCCCGTCCCGCAGGCCAGGTCGACCACCCGCATCCCCGGCCGGAGTCCCAACAGCTGAATGAGCCGGGCGTTGACCTCCGTGTAGAAGGGCTGCCGGGCGAACCGGCGGAACGAGAACCTCTCCGCCTCGTGGGGCTGGGGCTGTTCCTCCCTCAAGGCTATACAGACCCCCTCAAGTTTAAAGCTCCCTGCGAATCTCGAAGTCGCGGAACTCGCCGCGGGGCTCCTCCCAGCGCACCTCGACGCGCTCCACCCGCGCGCGGGGCGGCCCCTTGTGGCACCACTCGATCGCCTTTTTGACGGCCTCCTCCTCGCCCTCGAAGACGGCCTCCACGCGGCCGTCGGGGAGGTTGCGCACGAAGCCCGTCAACCCCAAACCGCGGGCCACCTCCCGCGTGTGCGCCCGGAAGAAGACCCCCTGAACCCGTCCCGAGATCCACACGTGCGCCCGCGCCCTCATCGCCCCCATTCTCCGGCGCGCCTCCGAAGATGTCAACCGCGACCAGCCGCGGGCACCCCACGGGGTCGCGAATGTCCGCGTCCAAGCTCCTCTATGTCTTTCCAAGGGATGCTCTTACCCGGGATGATGGGATCGTCGGGAGAGGGCTTGGTGGCTCCGCTCGGGGTCCCTCCTTCCCCGAGCGGGGTCGGGTGCGGCCAGAGTTTTGCCGCGCGCCCCGCCTCTGCTCGCGCGGATTTTTGCTCAGCCGCGCCCCAACAGGCCAAGTCCCTCTTTTTTTAGCCCACGCTAACGAGTGCCCTCCCGAAGGGGCCTCGCTTCAGGTTTGGGTTCAAGACCGGAGTCAGGCGCAGCGGGCCGTTCAGGGTGTCTCCCGAAGAGGGCGTACATCACCGCCGTCGAGGTCGCGTACAGCGCGAACATCAGGGCGAACTCCACGTCGAAGCCCCTGAAGAAGCCCAAGAGGTCCCGCAGCCAGCCCGAGACCCCCGAGCCGATCGCCCACGTCAGGCTCCAGAGGACCTCCGTGGCCCCGCTGAAGGTCGCCCGCTCCCCGCGGGGCAGCCGCTCCATGCAGAAGGCCATGTACACGGGGTTGGCCATGTTCATGAGCATCCCGCGCACGAGCAGCGCCGCGGCCACCAGCGGGAAGTGGGGCGCGTAGCCCATGATCAACAAAAAGGGCAGCGAGAGGGCCTGCACCAGCACCACGGAGCGGACCTTGCCGAGGCGCTCGGCCAGCAGCGGCTGAAGCAGCATTCCTGCTGCCGTCATCAGCGACGAGAGGGCGAACAGCCCGCCCAGCGCCTCGAACGAGATCCCGAACTTCCCGCGCACGAACAGGTTGAGGTACGGCATGATCAGCCCGGCCCCCAGGCCCACGAAGGCCGTGGGCGCGAGCAGCTTGACGAAGAGGACGGGGTCCTGCAGCCGGAGCTTGACCCCCCGCCCGAGCGCCCTCGATGGGCGCGGGGCCGCGGGCGCCCCTTCGAGCAGGGCGTCCGAGGGGGGACGCGCCGGCGTGGCGGGAAGAGCCTGGCCCCTCCCGTCCTCCGCGGCGGAGCGCGCGGAGGCGGGGCGCTCCGGGGGCAGGAGCAGCAGCGGACCGAGCGCGAGGCCCTGCAGGGCGGCCACCAGCCCGAGGGTGACCCGCAGGGGGAGCACGTCGTGGGGGCGGAGCCCCGCGTCCAGTATGCCCGCGATGAACGCGGGGAAGTAGCCGCCTAACAGGCTCCCGAGGAAGCCCGTGGCCGTGGTGAGCGCCGCCTGCAGGCTGAAGAGGGCGGTGCGCTGGGCCGCGGTGCTGTGCTCGGCCAGGAACGGCGCGGTGTTGGCCATGAGCGTGGCCGAGCCGATCCCCGCGAGCGCCGTGAACGCGATCAAGGGGAGGGCCGTGGACGAGAGCGCGACGCCCAGCGACCCGAGGGCCGCCAGCGCCGTCCCCAAAAGCAGCATCGCCCGGCGCGGCGCGCGATCGCTCACGATCCCGATGGGGACGCCCACGACCGCCACGGTGAGCCACCCGGCCGCGTTGACCGCGCCGATGAGCGACTGGCTGAACCCCAGGCTCTGCAGGTAGAAGTTGAGCATCAGCCAGCCGACGGACGTCCCCACGCTGCCCAGGGCCACGCTCAACAAAAAGAGCTTCGCCTCGCGGGAAAGGCCACAGAAGCGTTGAACATAGCTCAAGGCGATGAAGACCTCCAGAACGCTAGACTCGACTCGCTTTTGGCTTTACCTGAGTGCAGAGCTAGAGCTTATGGTAGCCGGTGCGGAAGGGCCCCTCAACGCCGGCTTGGCCTTGCCGACGCCACCCGCAGCCGCCAGACCTTGGGAAGCTCCTCGGACAGGGGCTCCCAGCTCTCGCCCCGATCGAAGCTCACGAACACCTTGCTCTTGTTGGACCCCACGTCCCCGGCGTAGAAGAGCACGTCTGAAGCTTCGGGGTGCACGCTTAACGTGTCCGCCGGCCGCGCCGCCGGAAGGCCCTCGCCGATGGGCCGCCAGCTCCGCCCCCCGTCCTCGCTCTTATAAAGGGGCGCGCCCTCCTCGGCCACGTAGACGTACACCCTTTCCGGCTGCTGAGGATTGAAGCAGATGGCGTGCACGTACTTGTCCTTGAGCGCTGAGACGGGCGCCCATGTCCGCCCGGCGTCCTCGCTGATGAAAAGCCCCTCGCCCGCCCCGGCGAGGACCCGATCGGCATCCCGGGGATCGACGGCCACCCGGTGGAGGTCGTAGCCCACCAGCGCCTCGTGCCACGTGCGCCCGCCGTCGTGGGTGTAGATGAGCGCCCCGTGCTCGACGCCCGCGAAGATCCGCTCAGGGCGCTCCGGGTGGATGGCGATCCCGTGGACGTGCCCGGCGTAGAAGGGTTCGTGAAAGAACTTCCATCGGGAGCGACTCGGTAGCTGCTCGATGCCCGCAAACGCCTCAAACGTTCGCCCGTTGTCGTGGGAGACGTACAGCATGGGAGGCTCGGTGCCCACGTAGAGCGCCCTCGGCTCCGCGGGCGCCGGGTGACACGGGTGAAAGACGACGTCCCAGACCCAGCGATCCTCAAAGCCCACCAGCTCAAAGCTTCGGCCCCCGTCCTCGGTGCGATGGAGCCCCCAGCCGCGCAACCCGCAGGCGACGTACGCGATCTGGGCTCTGCGGGGATGCACGGCGATCCCGCGCACGGCGTGCCCCTCCAGGCCGCGTCCGATCAGATTAAGCTTCTTGCCACCGTCCCGGTGGAAGACGAACATCCCGTCCTCCGTCCCGATGTAAAGCAAACAACTTCTCATTCCCCCCTCCCCCCGCTTTGGCTCCTCTCGATTCCATTTCGCTCAACGGCCCTGGAGCCTCTCGGCGCCCCAGGCGACCTCCCTTCCTAAGCGCCGCAGGCGCTCCTCGATCTTTGAGTTTGTGAGCTGATCGTTCACAAACGCGCTCCCCGGCACGACCACCGCCGTGGGCACCACCCAAGCCCGAAGCGTCTGACACGTAAAGAGCAGCGAGTTGATCGCGTTCGTCCCCGCGCTTCC
>WFPR01000056.1 GCA_015487455.1 Candidatus Bipolaricaulota bacterium | reverse complement strand
GTCCAGCTCGAGGCCCCGGAGCGCGGGGGCGCCGCGCACCAGCACGTCGGCCACGGGCTCGCCGCCCACCTCCCGCTCGTCCAGCAGCTCGATGGGGGCGCCCATGCGCCGCAGCGCGTCCAGAAAGCCCGTGCGCGTCGGGTTGACGCCCACGTGGCGGAGGAGCAGCTCGCTCCCGGGGAGCAGGGCCGCGGCAGCCACGAAGAACGCCGCGGACGAGGGGTCGCCCGGGACGCGCAGCTCGAAGGGCTCCAAGCGCTCGACGGGGCCGCGCAGCCGGACCCCGCGCCCTTACTCAAGCCCAAGCCCGTCAAGCTCGAGGGGGGCGCCCAAACGGGCGAGCAGCCGCTCGGTGTGGTCGCGCGTGGGGGAAGACTCCCTGACGACCGTGACGCCCTCGGCGTAGAGCCCCGCGAGCAGCACGCACGACTTCACCTGGGCGCTCGGGACGGGCGGCTCGTGCTCGATCGCCCTCAGACGGCCCTCACTCGGCCCTCGGACGCGCAGCGGGGCGCGGCCCTCCCCCTCCAGATAGTCGATGAGGGCGCCCATCCGTCGCAGCGGCTCCGCGATCCGGGCCATGGGGCGCCGCCTCAGCGACGCGTCCCCCGTGAGGACGCTGGCGAACGGCTGGCCCGCCAGGATGCCCGCGAGCAGCCGCAGCGTCGTGCCGGAGTTCCCCGCGTCCAGCGGCCCCTGAGGGGCGCGGAGGCCGTACAGCCCCCGCCCTTCGACGACCGCGACGTCGTGGTCGCTGTTGTCGTTCGCGAGGGCGACGGGGACGCCCAGGGCGCGCAGGCAGCGGGCGGTGCTCCGGACGTCCCGGCCGGGGGCCAGGCCGCGCACGACGCTCGTCCCTTGGGCGAGCGCCCCCAGCATCAGCGCCCGGTGCGAGATCGACTTGTCGCCGGGGACGGTCAATGTCCCTTTGAGCCGCTTCGCGGGCCGGACGACCGCCTCCATGGCTCCACGCGCTAGCCAGTTAGTTCCGCAGCGCCGGGGCGTGGGCGTGGGCGTGGACGTGGGCGTGAGCATGGGTACGAGCGCGGGCGCGGGCGTTCGTGTGGAGGGGCAGCTCGCGGCCCAGCACCCGCGCGATCACGGTGATCTCCCTCACGAGCTCGGCGAACTGCTCCGGCGTCAGCGCCTGCTCGCCGTCGCTCAGGGCTTTCTCGGGTTGGTGGTGCACCTCGACGATCAGGCCGTCGGCCCCGGCGGCGATCCCCGCCAGCGCCAGCGGCATCACCCACTTGTTGAGCCCGGCCGCGTGGCTCGGGTCGACGATGATCGGCAGGTGCGACGCCTCCTTGATCACGGGGATCGCCCCCACGTCCAGCGTGAACCGCGTGTGCGTGAGGAACGTCCGCACCCCGCGCTCGCAGAGGATCACCCGGTGGTTCCCCTCGTTCATGATGTACTCGGCGGCCATCAGGAACTCGTCGACCGTCGCGGCCAGGCCCCGCTTGAGCAGCACGGGCTTCTCGCTCTGCCCGACGGCCCGCAGCAGCGCGTAGTTCTGCATGTTCCGCGCCCCGACTTGTAAGATATCGGCGTACTCCGCGACGAGGTCGACTTGAGAAGCCCCGAGCACCTCGGTGACGACCAGCAGCCCGTAGGCGTCCGCCGCCCGTCTCAGCAGCTTGAGCCCCTCCTCGCCCAAGCCCTGGAAGCTGTACGGCGACGTTCGGGGCTTGAACGCCCCGCCCCGCAGCACCCGGGCGCCCTGCTCGGCCACCCGCTCCGCGATGGTGAAGATCTGCTCCTCGCCCTCGACGGCGCAGGGGCCGGCCATCAGCACCAGCTCCCGGCCCCCGATCGCGACCCCGTCGAGCTGGATCACGGAGTCCTCGCGCTTGAACTCCCGCGAGGCCAGCTTGTACGGCTTCGTGATCTGGACGACCTCTTGGACGCCGGGGAGGACCTCCAGCTGGCGGGGGTCCAGCCCGCGCTTGTCCCCGATCGCCCCCAGGATCGTCTGGTTGACGCCGTCCACCCGGTGCACCCGAAACCCCAGCTCCTCCAGCTTCTTGCTCGCGTTCTGGATCTGCTCCTCCGTGGCCCCCGGCTTCATCACCACGACCATCCTCCACGACCTCCTTTCACCCAAACGCACTTGGATTCGAGATTTGAGCCTTGAGTCCAACCCACTGGGCTTTGGGCTCTTCAGGGACGGGTTCGGCCTCGTGCGGTGGTGTTACGCGTTAGCCCCCCGAGGGGGCCAAAAGGTCGGGAAGATGAAGAGCGGGCGGAGGTTCTCCGAGAGGGGCTTCACCGGCGTCTGATCCTTGCCCGCCATTTTTTCCCGCCTCCTCGTGTGGAGGCGAACGCCACCCTAGCACAACTCCGGCGAGTTGTCAAGGGGGCCCCTCGCACACCGGGTAGGAGCCCAGCACCCGGAGGCGCTGGGCATATTCAGAGAGCTTTTGGAGCGCGGCGCGCGCCGACGGGCCGTGGAGGGAGCCCTCGAAGTCGAGGTAGAAGCGGTACCGCCACGGCTCCGTCCGCACGGGGCGGGACTCCAGCTTCGTTAAATTCACGCCGTGTTCAGCAAAAATTTTCAAGGCGCGGTAGAGCGCCCCCGGCACGTGCGGCAGCTCTAGCACCAGCGACGTCTTCCATTTCCACCTCCACGGGCCCGGGGCGTCGTCGGGCTTCTCGGCGCCCCCCAACGGACGCTGAGAAGCGCGATTGGGGCGGGCCACGGCCCAGAACCGGGTGGCGTTGTGCGGGTAGTCTGAGATGCCCTCGCGCAGCACCACGAGGCCGTACAGCTCGGCGGCCAGCGGCCCCGCGATCGCCGCCCACCCCTTGTGCCGTTGTTGGGCCACCCAGCGGGCCGCCCCCGCCGTGTCGTAGAACGCCTGCGTCTCGACGCCCAGCTCGTCCAAAAAGCGCCGGCACTGCCACAGCGCCTGGGGGTGCGAGTAGACGCGCTCGATCGCGTCGAGCGAGGCGCCGGGGAGCCCCAGCAGCTTGTGCTCGATCGGCTGCTCGACCTCGCCCACGATCTGAAGCCGAACCCGCTCGGCGAACTCCAGCAGCAGATCGTAGACTTCGTGAAGGCTCCCGGTGAGCGAGTTCTCGACGGGCACGAGGCCGATCACGCCCTCCTCCCCACGCTCGCGCCGAGGGGCGGACGAGGCGACCCGCTCGAGGACCTCCCGAAACGTCCGGCAGGGGACGACCCCGACGTCATGAGAGTTGAGATCGGGACTAAGGCGGAAGGCGCGGGCGAGGCGCCGGGCGGCCTCGTGGCCGTACGCCCCCGGCTCCCCCTGGAACGCCAGCTTCATCGTCCCTCGTTCGTCGTTTTCGCCGCCCGTGGCGTTCGCGTTCAGCCCGATCAGCTCAGCCGTCGAGCCGTCGGACGGCCAGCGACAGCCCCATCCCGCCGCCCATGCAGATCGTGGCCAAGCCCCACTCCTTCTCGTAGCGCCGCAGGGCCCAGACGAGCGTCGTCAGGATGCGGGCGCCGCTGGCCCCGATCGGGTGCCCCAGCGCGATCGCCCCGCCGTGGACGTTGACCCGCGCCCAGTCCCACTCCAGCTCCTTCCCGTCCGCCAGGACCTGGGCGGCGAACGCCTCGTTGACCTCGATCAGGTCGAAGTCGTCGAGGCGCATGCCCAGCTTCTCCAAGAGCCTCCTCGTCGAGTGGACGGGCGCGTAAAAGAGATCGATCGGCTCGACGGCCGCGACGGCGTAGCCCTCGATCCGCGCCAGGGGCCGCCAGCCCTTCGCCCTCGCGACGTCTAGGGTGGTGAGCAGCAGCGCGGCGGCGCCGTCGTTGAGCCCCGGCGCGTTCCCCGCCGTGACCGTCCCCTGAGGGTCGAAGACGGGCTTGAGCCGGGCCAGCTTCTCCAAGGACGTGTCCGGGCGGGGCGTCTCGTCGCGGTCGAGGAGCCCGTCTTCCGTCTCCAGGGGCACCAGCTCGTCGCGAAAGGCCCCCTCCTCCGTGGCCCTCACGGCCTTGCGGTGGCTCTCGAGCGCGTAGCGATCTTGCTCCTCGCGCGAGATGCCGGACTTCCGGGCGGTGTACTCGGCGGCGTTCCCCATGTGGTGCTGCTCGAAGGCGCACCAGAGCCCGTCGTAGATCATCGCGTCGATCAGCCTCTGGTCGCCGTAGCGGAAGCCCTTCCGCGCCCCTTGGAGCAGGAAGGGCGCGTTGCTCATCGACTCCATCCCGCCCGCGAGGACGATCTGCGCGTCGCCCAACTTTAGGGCCTGGGCGCCCTGAATCACGGCCTTGAGCCCCGAGCCGCAGACCTTGTTGACCGTGACCGCGGGGACGCTCGCGGCCAGGCCGCCCTTGATCGCGGCCTGGCGGGCCGGGGCCTGGCCCAAGCCCGCTTGAATGACGCAGCCCATCACGACCTCGTCGACCTCGTCGCCCCGGAGGTCGTTGCGCTCCTTGAGCGCCCGGATGACGCGGGCCCCCAGCTCCGGGGCCGTGAAGCCCGAGAGCGCCCCCTGGAAGCGCCCCGTGGGCGTGCGCACCGCGTCCACGATGACGACGCCACTCCCCTGACTCGCGCTCATCGTCCGTCTCACGCCTCCTCCTCGAACGCCCGCTCGATGCGGTCCTCTAGAACTTGATCGCGCCGGAAGTCCTCGAGCTTCAGGAAGAACTCGGCCGTCTGGTAGAGCGCCTCGCGCGGGACGAGCCCCACGATCTCGCTCCCCACGACGGGGACGCCGTAGCGCTCGGCCTCCCGCTCGATCAGCGCGAGGGCCCGATACAGCGGCGTTTTTTCATAGTTCGTCATGTTCATCGAGACCTGGACGAGGCCGCGGTCCTCGAGCTTGAAGCCCAGCGCCTTCACGTAGCGCAACCCCCCGGAGGAGCCCCGCACGGCCTGAGCGATCTTTTTGGCGATGCTCAGGTCACCCGTCCCCAGGTTGACGTTAAACGCGATCAGGGGCGGGCGGGCGCCGACGGCCACCACCCCCGCCGTCGGGTGCACCCGCCGCTCCCCGAAGTCGGGCGCCCACTCGGGCTCCTGAATTTTGGCGAAGAAGCCCTCGAACTCGCCCTTGCGGATCGTGGCCAGGTCCTCGCGCTCGGGCCGGGTGGCCGACCGCTCGTACAGATACACGGGGATCTCATAGCGCTCCCAGATGGCCCGCCCGACGCGCTTGGACAGCTCCACGCACTCGTCCATGGTGACGTTCTGAATGGGCACGAAGGGGATGACGTCGACGGCCCCCATCCGGGGGTGCTCGCCCTTGTGCTGCCTTAAGTCGATCAACTCGACCGCCTTCTCGACGAGCTTGAGGGCCGCCTCCTCCACGCCCTCGGGGCTCCCGACGATCGTGAGCACGGTGCGGTGGTGGTCGGGGTCGGGGTCGACGTCCAGCAGCCGGACGTCGGGGACGCCCTTCACGGCCTGGGCGAGCTGCTCGATCTTTTGAGGGTCGCGACCCTCGCTGACGTTGGGCACGCACTCGACGAGCTTCTTGGGCTTCATGACTCGGGCAGGTCCTCCTCTCGGGCGGCCATCAGCGTGATCTCCGCTTCGGCAACCCTTTCGCCCTCGACGAGGGCCAGCACGGCGGCCCGGAGCAGCCCCGCCTTGGCGCGCTCGAGCCGCGCCTCGTAGACGAGCCGGTCGCCGGGGACGACGGGCCGACGGAAGCGGGCCTTGTCCACCCCCACGAGGAAGCCCAAGCTTTGCGCAGTCGGCGTTTGTCCCCGAGCTTGGGCGTGGAACGGCAGCAGGAGCCCGGCGGTCTGGGCCATGCCTTCTAAAATCAGCGTGCCGGGCAGCACCGGGCGCCCGGGGAAGTGGCCCGCGAAGACCCACTCGTTGTGGCTGACGTTCTTGAGCGCCCGCGCCCGCTCAGGGCCGCGCTCCAGCACCCGATCGATAAGCAGGTACGGAAAGCGCAGCGGCAGCAGCGCCAGCACGGGCTCGGGCGCGCGCTCGCCTTCGCGATCACGGGTTTTGCTCATCGTCGGGGTTTTGGGGTTGATCTGACTCCTGCTCTTGGTCGGGCTGTTGGGCCTCGAGCTGCGCCTTCAGCCGCTCGATGACCTCCTGGGTGATGTCGTCGGCCTGGCCCGCCTGCGAGTAGAGCACGATCGGGTTGAGCTGGCTGGCCGGGTTGTCGAGGATGAGCCCGTAGCCCTTCTCCTGGCCGATCCGGCGGATCACCTCGAGCATCTGGCGCTGGATGGGCGCGGAGAGCTGCAGGTTGATCTCCTGCAGTCGCAGCTGCAGCTCGAACTTCTTCTCGTCCAGCTCCTTCTTGGTGATCTTGCCCTCCTCGAACTGCCTCTCCAGCTCCTGCTCCAGCTGGAGGATGCGGGCGCGCTCCTCGCGGAACGCCTCCAGCGCCCGCCTCACCACGGGGCTGTCCTGCAGCTCCTGGAGCACGCGGAACATGTCGACGTACGCGACCTTGAAGCCCCCGCCGGCCTCCTCCGCCCTCGCCCCTTCCGTTTCTGCCTCCCGCGACTCCGCCGAGGCGAGCCGCTCCTCCAGCGCGCTCACCCTCCGCTCGAGGCTGGCGAGCTTGGTCCCCTGCTCGGCCTGCTCGGCTTGATACGCGTCAAGGGCCTGCGAGAGCGTCTCCAGCTGTGCGCGTAAATCCTGCACGGCGTCCTTCCACTCCGCGCGGCTCGGCTGGGCGGTGGACTGCCCGAGCCAGAAGCCGAGGGCCCCCAGCAGGAGGGCGGCCACCACGCTTGCAGCGACCGTCGATCCCCTCATCGCTCACCCTCCCCTTTCTTTAGCGCATCGTCTGGAGGACCTCCCAGACGGCCTCCGTGAGGTCGTCCAGGATGCCCTCCTTGGAGTATAGCACCACGTCCTCGCGCTTCAGCACGAGGTCGTAGCCCTTCTCCTGGGCGACCTGGTTGATGGCCAGCTGGAGGGGCATGGCGATCAGCTCGGCCACCGCCCGCTGCAGCTCCTGTTGCAGCTGGAGCAGCTGGAACTGAGCCTCCGCTGGCTCGATCTCGCCCGCCTGGAGCCTCCGCTGCACCTCTTGCGCCTGCTGCTGCAGCTCTTGGATCTTGTCCTGGAACTGGCGCCTCAGCTCCTCGTTGCCCTCCTGATAGCGCAGCGCCAGTGGGTTCACCCGCACGAACCCGATCCGCCAGGGCGCCGGCGGGGCGCTTGGGGCGCTCGGGGCCGCGGCCGGGGCGTCCCTATCCTTGGCCTTGGCCTTGAGCTCCTTCAGCTCCCGCTGCAGCGAGGCGACCCGCCGCTCCAGCTCGCCGAGGCGCGCCTCCAGCTGGGCGATGAGCTCGGCGTTGGCTTGGGCCTTAGCCTCGGCCTCCGAGTCGGAGGCGTCCCCCGGCCCCTGGGCGCCCGAGAGCAGCTGCCCTCCGACGAATCCCAGGCCCAGCGCGACGAGCGCCACCAGTCCCCACACCACGTTCCTCATCGTCGTGTCGCTCCTTTCGTTTCCCTTCAGCTCAACTCAACTTTAGCCTAACTCTTCAGCCTGACTCTAACTCCAACTCGGGGCAGCGCGAGGTTGGGTCAGAAGAACGGCCCGAAGCCGTACTCCACCTTGACGTACTCGATGCGGTCCGTGATGGGCCAGGCGAACGCCAGGCGCACCCAGCCCAAGTACGGCAGGTTGACCCGTCCCTCGATCCCGACGGACTTCTTCAGCTCGAAGGGGACCCCCGTTCCAACGTCGGCGAACAGGGCGATCGAGAACACGCCCTGGATGATCTGAACGCGGTACTCGGCGTTGAGGAAGGCCATCGCGGGCGTGCGCACGGTCGGGAGGCCGCGCAGCGTCGTCGAGCCGCCCAGCTGGAACGCCTCCTGGGAGGGCAGGTCGACGCCCGTCCCGCCCACGACCCGCAGCGCCACCGCGTGGTTCTCCCACGGGAGCGGGAAGTGCTGGATCAGCGTCGTCTGGAGCTTGGTGAACCTCTCCGTCCCGAGGATCAGCCCGGCTTGTTCGAGGCGGAAGGAGCGCCGCCCGCCCCGGGTGGCGAAGATCGGGTTGTTCCGGTCGTCCTGATTCACCGTGACGGAGAGCGCCTGGGTGAGCCCCCGCTCGACGTCGGGGGCGTCGCCCTCGCCCTCGAAGTCCTTGGTGAACGCCTCGTGGCGCAGCCCCACGACCACTTGAAAGTCCTCCCACGGGTAGGCCAGCGAGAGCTCGCCCCCGAGGCGCTGGAGCACGTGCGGCCGGGGGCTCTTCTCGCGACTCGTGGTGTTGAAGAGCTTGAGCTGCACGTAATCCGCTGGCTCGAGCAGGGTGCGGTTGGTGTAGTCCAGCGTGAAGTTGGTCTGGGCCTTGCCCACGATCCCGCGGTTGAACTCCAGGCTGAGGTCCTGACCCGTGCCGTAGAGATTTTTGCCGCTGAGGCGGATCTGCCCGGTGAGGCCCTCGCCGCTCAGGGTGAGCGCCCCGTTGAGGCTGCCCGTCTTCCGGCTCTCCTCGACGCGAACGATCAGCTTGAGCGCCTGCGTCCCCTCAAGGGGCTCAAAGCCGAAGCCCACGTCGCGGAAGTAGCCCAGCGCTAAGAGCTTGCGGTACGTGTCCGACAGGCGATATTGGTTGACGAGGTCGCCCGGCCGGACCTCCAGCTCCTTGACGATGATCTGGGGGTGGGTGCGGGGCCGGTTGCTGGGGTTCGTCGTCCCCAGCACCTCGCCCAGGAACTCCGCCGCCCCGCGGACGAACCGCAGCAGCACGCCTTCCTCGTCC
>WFPR01000055.1 GCA_015487455.1 Candidatus Bipolaricaulota bacterium | reverse complement strand
TACTTGAGCTGACGCCCCAGCCCCCAGGGTGACGGACGTCACCCCCAAGGGTCCCGCGCGTCAGCGTGATCCGCGTCATAGTTCCGGCCCCGCCTTTGGGGCTAGCATCCGGCCGACACGCCGCCGGGGGCGACCCCCAAAGGAGGCCGGTTTCGATGGGACGCGCTCGTCGCCCGATGCGCGCCGCCCTGGGCGCGCTGCTCGCCCTAGGGGTCGGGGTCCTCGGGCCGCTGGTCGGGGAGGCGGGCGGTGAAGCAACCCGCCGCTGGGTGGTCGTGATCGACGCGGGGCACGGGGGGCGCGATCCGGGCGCCCTCGGCGTCGGCGGGGTTCAAGAGAAGCACGTCACGCTGGCGATCGCCCGGCTCGTCGAGATTTTCGCGCTGGACGACCCCCGCTTGGCGATCGTGCTCACCCGCCGCCAGGACGTCACCCTCTCGCTCAAGGAGCGGATCGCGATCGCCGAGCGCGTGGACGCCGACCTCTATATCAGCGTGCACGCCAACGCCCACACGACCCCCGGCGCGCGGGGGGTCGAGACGCTCGTCCCCGCCTCCAAGGCCCGCAGCGACCCGCGGACCCTCCGCCTGGCCCGGGCGCTCCAGGCCCAGCTGGCCTCGCAGCTGGGCGCGCTGGGCGTCCCCGATCGCGGCGTCAAGGCCCAACGGCTGTATCTGCGCTGGGCGAGGGTCCCGGCGGCGCTCGTGGAGGTGGGCTTCCTGACGAACCCGGGAGAGGGACGGCGGCTCCAGGAGCTGTGGTACCAGGCGCGGATCGCGAGGGCCCTTCTGGAGGGCGTGCGGGCGTTCCTGGGGCTCTAAGCTTTAGACTCTAGCGATACTTCCAGAAGGCGTAGGCGAGGTAGATCAACGTCAACAGGGCCAGGAAGAGGGCCATCCAGCCGCCCTTGGCCCCCGGCGGGTCGAAGAGCCAGCCCAGGTCCACGGCGTCACTCCTCCTCTTCGGCGACGTCGAGGATCTCCAGGCCGCGGTAGTGGCCGCAGTGGGGGCACACGCGGTGCGGGAGCTTCGGCTCGTGGCACCGCGGGCACTCGGAGACGGCCACCCGCGTCGGTCGCAGCCAGTGCGCCCGATGGTTCCGCTTCTCCCGCCTCGACCGTCGGTACTTCGGAACGCCCAACGCGATTACCCCTTTCTCCCCTCGTGCTATGTGCGTTCGCCGCGCTGAATGGAGCTGAAGCAGCCGGACGAAGGGGATTGTACTTCGAACGGGGAGGGCGGGCAAGGCTTTAGGGGTGCTCGACGATGAGCGTGACGGGGCCGTCGTTCACCAGATGCACCTCCATCTTGGCGCCGAAGCGCCCCGTCTCGACCCTTTTGACGCGCGCCCGCAGCGCCCGGACGTAGCGCTCGAAGAGGGGCTCGGCCCGCTCGGGCGGCGCGGCGGCCCCGAAGCTGGGCCGCCGCCCCTTGCGCACGTCCCCGTATAGCGTGAACTGCGAGACGGCCAGCACCCCGCCGTCCTCGCCCGCCTCGATCACGTCGAGCAGCGAGCGGTTCATCTTGCCCGCCTCGTCCTCGAAGACGCGCAAATGAACGGTCTTGTCGGCCAAGTACTCCGCATCCCGCTCGGTGTCGTCGCGGTGGACGCCGACGAGCACGAGCAGCCCGCGGCCGATCGCCCCCACCACCTCGCCGTCGACCGTGACGTGGGCCTCGCTCACCCGTTGGATCACCAGGCGCATGGCCCCGAGAGGGTACAGCAGCGCCGAGGGGCGTGCAATGCCTTTCGAGCGTTGCGCGGGGGAGGAGCCCCGCGTATACTCGCCCCGTGCGTACGCGATGAGCACGCTCTCGCTGGCCCGGCTTCAGCAGGATTGGGAGAGGCGCCGCGGGCTCGTCGAGCGGTACCTGCGCGAGGTGCTCGCGCGCCGTCGCGACCCCATCGTGAAGGAGCTGCAGTCGGCCGTGGCCTACGCGCTCGAGGGCGGGAAGCGCGTGCGGGCCCTTTTGGTGCTCGAGGGGGCCGAGCTGGCCGGGCTCGAGGTGGAAAGGGCGCTCCCCACGGCCGCGGCCGTCGAGTGCTTCCACGCCTACTCGCTGGTCCACGACGACCTGCCCGCCATGGACGACGATCAAGAGCGCCGCGGGCGGCCCACCGTCCACGTCGCGTTCGGGGAGGCCACGGCCATTCTGGTGGGCGACACGCTGATCCCGCTGGGGTTCGAGCTGCTCGCGACGGAGCAGCCCCGGCGCGTGCCCGGGGAGCGGGCGCTCCGCGCCGTCGCGCTGTTCGCGGAGGCGCTGGGCGAGCGGGGGCTTACCGGCGGGCAGCATCTTGATTTGAAGGGTGTGGACGCGACGCTCTGGCCCGAGGTGCACCGGCGCAAGACGGCCCGGCTGATCGAGACGGCGCTCGCCGCCGGGGCCGTGCTGGGCGGGCTGCCCGACGACGAGCTTCGAGCGCTGAGGGCGTTCGGGCAGCACCTCGGGCGGATGTACCAGCTCGTGGACGACTGGCTCGACTGGGGCCGGGGCGGCCAGGCCGATTTGTCCCGCTTCATGAGCCGCGAGGAGGCCGAGCGCCTGATCGGGCGGCAGACGGAGCGGGCCCTCCAAGCGCTGGAGCCCTTCGGGGCGCGGGCCGCGCGCCTGCGGGCGCTCACCCGGTGGCTGGCACAGCGCAAGGCGTAGAAACGGGAAATCGAAGAGCGCGTAGAAAGGGGAGAAGGCGCGATGGACGAGCGGGAGGTCGAGGAGGTCTACCGGGGGGAGCTGGGCCAGCTGTTCATCTCGGAGCAGGCGATCAAGATGATCGTCTACGGCGCGCTCCTCGAGGTGGAGGGCGAGGGGCTCCACCCGCCCGATCGGGTGAAGGGCCGGGGGCTGCTGGGGCCGCTCTCACGGGTCCACCAGGGCGACGGCGTTCAGATCTTGAGAGTGCCCGCCGAACGGCCCACCTCAGAACCCCACCCCGCCGAAGGCGGGGAAGCCGCGAAGCCCTCGGGCTCCCCTGGGGGCAGCGAGAGCAAGGGCGAGGGGGAGGGCGAAAAGCGGCTCAAGATTAAGCTCTCGCTGGTGGCGGAGTACGGCGTGCCCATCCACAAGGCCGCCGAGCGGGCCATCGAGACCGTGCGGCGGCGGGTCAAGGAGCTGGCGGGCCTCGACGTGGAGGAGATCGACGTCGAGATCACCGGCCTCGTCCGGCGCTGAGCGAGAGCGACAGGGCAGGTTGAGGTTGACAAGCGCCCCCAGCTTCGGGATCAGGG
>WFPR01000054.1 GCA_015487455.1 Candidatus Bipolaricaulota bacterium | reverse complement strand
TGTGTATAAGAGACAGCCCCCCGTCCCCGTCCTCGTCCAGACTCCCGACGTAGTCGGGCGGGCTATCGAGCTTCAGGGAGGTCGAGTCGAGGGGGTCGGGCCCCGCGATGACGGAGAGCAACAACGCCGCGTCCTTGACGTCTTTCGTGAGGGGGCCAATGGTGTCGAGCGAGGAGGCGTAGGCCACCAAGCCGTAGCGCGAGACGAGCCCGTAGGTCGGGCGCAGCCCGACGACGCCGCAGAAGGCCGCCGGGAGCCGCACCGAGCCGCCCGTGTCCGTGCCCAGGGCGGCCAGGGCCGTGTGGGCCGCGACGGCCGCGGCCGAGCCCCCCGACGAGCCGCCGGGCACCCGCTCCGGATCGTGAGGGTTGCGCGTCGGGCCGAAGGCCGAGTGCTCGTTGGAGGAGCCCATCCCGAACTCGTCGAGGTTCGTCTTGCCCAGAAGGGTGGCCCCGGCCTCCTTGAGCCTGCGCACGGCCGTCGCGTCGAAGATCGGCCGGAAGTTCTCGAGAAATTTCGAGCCACAGGTGGTGCGGAACCCCGTCGTCGAGATCAAGTCCTTGACGGCGATCGGCAGCCCCTTGAGGGGCCTGTCGCGCAGGCGTCGGGCTTCCTCGACGAGCCGCTCGGGATCGGCCAGCTCCAGATACGCGTGGATCTCCGGCTCCTTCGCCTCGATCGCCTCGTAAAGATCGCGGATGACGTCCTCGACGTCGATCTCGCCCCGATCGAGCAGCCTAAGCAGCTCGTGGATCGGCTTCTCGTTCAGCGCCTCGCTCAGCGCCATGAGACGAAAGCCCCTCCCGAAGCGCCTCACTATACGGCCATGAGGGGCGGCGTTCAAGGGCTCGCGTTGAGGACCTCGGAGCGAGCCTTTATGATGGCGGGGTCGCGCGAAACGGAGACGGAAGCGAAAACGGGAGGGAGGGAATCGGCGTGGGGCCGCTGCGCAAGCTGTTGAGGCAGCTGGTGTACCAGTACCCGTCGCTGGAGCTTTTGGAGCGCCACGCGGAGAAGGTCTGCGAGACCGTCGAGGCGCTCGCCCAGCTCCTCGAGGACTACCTCGAGGGCCGGGACGTGCGCGGACGGGAGACGCGCATCTCGGAGCTGGAGCACGAGGCCGACCTCCTCAAGGCCCAGGTGCGCAGCGCCCTGCCGCGGAGCGACTCCTTCCTGCCCGTGGCCCGCTCGGACCTGCTGGAGTTCGTCTGGCACCAGGACAAGATCGCCGACAAGGCTCAAGACGCGGCGGGCTTGGTCCCCCTGCTGCGCGTCGACCTCCCCCCCGAGATGGCCACCCGGTGGCGGGCGTTCGTCGAGCTGCTGCGCGAGGGCACCTCGATGTACCGTCAAATGGCCCACGGGCTGCGGGAGCTGTTGGAGCAGGGCTTCCAGCCGGAGCGGGTCGAGCGCGTCCTGAAGTGGCTCCAGGAGGTCAACGTCCTCGAGCACCGCGCCGACGTCCTCGAGCACGAGCTGATCCGGCTGATCTACGATCGGCGCGACCTCGACGGCTTCGCCAAGTACCATCTCATTCAGGTGCTCACCACGCTGGGGAGCATCCTCGATCACATGGAGAACGCGGGCGGGCGGATCCGCCTCATGGTCGCCCGCTAGCCGGCGAGCCTTTTCGATCTCGTCTGAAGTCAATCGAAGTCGATCAAAGGGCGAGCCATGGAAGTCGTCCTGCTCGTGGTGGCCGGGCTGTACCTGGGTTGGAACATCGGGGCCAACGACAGCGCGAACTGCGCCGGGGCCTCCGTCGGCTCGCGGCTGATCCCCTACCGCCGGGCCACGCTCCTCGTCGCGGCCTTCGCCCTCCTCGGGGCCTGGGCGGGAGGAGCTCGGGTCATCGAGACGGTGGGGAAGGGCCTCATCGCCGAGGCGCTCAACCCCGAGGCCGTCCTGATCGCGATGCTGGCCTCGGGCCTCTGCGTGACGCTGGCCACGGCCTTCCGCCTGCCCGTCTCGACGTCCCAGGCGATCGTCGGCGCGATGACCGGGCTCGGCCTCGCCGTCGGGGCCGAGGTGGACGCCGCGCGGATCGTGCGGATCGTGGAGGCGTGGGTGGTCAGCCCGCTCCTGGCCGGGGCCTGCGCCTTGGGGCTGTATCACCTGACGGCCCTCCCGCTGCGGCTCGTCCGCCGGGTCGGGCTCCTCGACCGGCTGCTGGATTGGCTGGTGATCCTCTCCGTCGGGTACGCCGCCTTCTCGCTGGGGGCCAACAACATCGGCAACGCCCTCGGCCCGCTGGCCAACCTCGGGCTGCGCTCCCCCGAGCTGACGCTGCTCGGCGGGCTGGCCCTGGCCGCCGGCGTGCTGACGTACGGCCACCGGGTGACGGAGACGGTGGCCCACCGCATCACGCCGCTCGACCCCTTGAGCGCCTTCGCCGCCCAGACGGCCCTGGCGCTCGTGGCCCACGGGTTCGCCCTCGTCGGGATCCCGATCTCGCTGTCGCAGGCCGTGGTGGGGGCGCTGCTCGGCGTCGGGGTGGCCAAGGGGTTGCAGATTGTGGGTTGGGAAAAGGTCGCGCTCATCGCGCTGGGCTGGATCGCGACCCCGCTGGCCGCCGGGCTGCTGGCCTTCGGCGGGGCCAAGCTCTACGGCCTGCTGGGGTGAGCCTAAGGGCAGATCAAAGCTGGTGCCGGGGGAGGGACTTGAACCCTCACGGGCACGAGGCCCACGGGCTCCTGAGGCCCGCCTGTCTGCCAATTCCAGCACCCCGGCCTCGGCGCCCGTATTGTAGGGGGCGGTTGGCCCTTTGTCAAGGGGCTTTTCGCCTGCTATAGTGCCGCGGGCGCCCATGGCGGAGGACACGATCGTGTGCGTCGTCAACCCGGTCGCCGGGCGGGGACGCACCCAAAGGCTGCTGCCCGCGCTGCGCGCCCGGCTCGACGCCCAGCCACGGCCCTACGAGCTGCGACTGACATCGGGCCCCGGCGACGCCGTCGAGCGGGCTCAGGACGCCGTGAAGCGAGGGGCCTCGATCGTGGCGGCCGTCGGCGGCGACGGGACCGTCCATGAAGTCGCCAACGGCCTCCTCTCGAGCGCAACCCCCCAGGGGGCGGCCCTGGGCGTGATCCCGACGGGGAGCGGGAACGACTTCTGCAAGGCGATCGGCGTCCCCCTGAGCTTAGAGGGAGCCGTTCGGGCGCTGGTCGAGGGGCGCCCCAAGCGGGTGGACGTCGCCCGGCTGGGCGATCGCTACATCGTGAACGGGCTCGGGATCGGGCTCGACGGGGCCGTCGCCCACCGCTATCGCCGCATGAGGCGCCTGCGGGGCGAGCCGGGGTACCTGTGGGGCGCGATCCACGAGGCCCTGACGTTTCGCGCCTTTTCGGCCCGCGTGCGCGGCCCCGACTGGGAGCACGCGGGCCCGGTGCTCTTCGTGGGCGCCTCGAACGGCCCCTACCACGGCGGGGACTTCCGCCTGGCGCCCGACGCCCGCGTGGACGACGGTCAACTCGACGTCCACGTCGTGCGGGACATGCCGCCCCTCCGGCGGCTGGTGCAGATCCCCAAGGTGCGCCGGGGGACCCACCTAAAGCTGCCGGAGTTCTCGCTGCGCCGCGCCCCCTGGGTGGAGTTCTCTGTCGAGAGAAGGGTCCCCGCCCACGCGGACGGGGAGCCCTTCTGGCTGGAGCCCGGTTGCCACCGCGTGACGCTCTACCCCAAAGCCCTGACGGTGATCGCGCCCCCATGAGCCCGCGTCCGCGTTCGGATCCACAACGGCGAATCCGCGAGCTGTTGGCGTTTTTGTACGGCCCGCGCGCGGGGCGGCGGACGTGGGAGGCGCTCGCCCCCAGGCTCGAGGCGTTCCGACGACGCCTTCGTCCCGTGGCCGAGCCGTTGCCGTTGAGCGAGAAGGACGCGTTCCTGATCGCGTACGGGGACCAGCTGCGCGCCCCCGATGAGCCCCCGTTGCAGACGCTGCAGCGCTTCCTGGAGCGATGGGTGGACGGCGCGCTCCCGGGGCTGCATTTGTTGCCGTTCTTCCCCTACTCGTCGGACGACGGCTTCGCCGTTGTGGACTACAAGAGCGTCCGTCCCGAGCTGGGGAGCTGGCGGGACGTGGAGGCGCTCGCCCGTCGCCGTAAGCTGATGGTCGACGTGGTCCTCAACCACGTCTCGAGCCGACACCCGTGGGTCGAGGGCTTCCGACGGGGGGAGGCGCCCTATCGCGATTTCTTCCTCGTCGTGGAGCCCGACGCTGATGCTATCAATGCGGACTGGTCGCGGGTGGTGCGCCCCCGAACCACCCCGCTGTTCATGCCCATCAAGACGGTGGAAGGCGAAAGGCGCGTCTGGACGACGTTCGGCCCCGACCAGATCGACCTCAACTACAGAAACCCTCAAGTGCTGCTCGAGATGCTCGACGTGATGCTCTTTTACGTCGAGAAGGGGGCGCGGGTGCTGCGCCTGGACGCGGTCGCGTACCTGTGGAAGGAGCCCGG
>WFPR01000053.1 GCA_015487455.1 Candidatus Bipolaricaulota bacterium | reverse complement strand
GTCCCGTCCCCCTCGACGTCGAGCGCCAGGGCCAGCCCTCCGGCCAGCACGGCGGCCGCGCCCAGGCGCACCCCCGGCCCCCAGCCCTCCCGGTGGCCGCTCCCGTACGCGATCCCCGAGCTCAGGAGGTTCGGGGCGATCAGCCCGAGGCGCAGCGACTTGAGGGGCAGCCCGCCCAGCCGTAGCCGCTCCTTCGTCCAGAGCAGGCTCGGCGTGAGCGAGAAGGCCGTGCCGCGGCCCGGCGGGAGCGTGCTCACGTTGAGCACCTTCAGCTGGAGGCCCACGGCCAGGGGCAGCCCCGGCGTGAAGGCCAGCGGCCCGCGATCGAGCGCCAGCCCGCCGCCCGCCAGCAGCCCCAGCTGATCGTAGCTAAAGGGCTCGCCGGGGACGCCCTGCTCGTCGCGCCGGACGAGCCCTCCGATCGTCAGGAAGCCCAGCTGGAGGCCCAGCCGGGGGAGGGCCATCGTCAGCGCGCCCTGGGTCGCGCGGGCGAAGCGGCTCTCGAAGACGCTGCTCAGGTGCAGCTCCCGAAGCTGAGCCAGCCCGGCGGGGTTGTAGAAGAGCGCGTGCCCGTCGTCGGCCAGCGCGGTGAAGGCCCCGCCCATCGCCAGGGGGCGCGCCCCGCCCTCCAGCTCGAAGAGGCTTATGAGCGACTGGGCTCGGGCCGGGATCGGGAGGGGAAGCCCGATCGCAAGGGTGAAAGCAAGGGCCAAAAGGGCTGGAAGCCCGCGGCGACAGCGTCTCGCGGTCATCGTTGGACGATCAGCACCTCCACGCGCGAGCGGACGGGGCCCTGAGGCGTCGTCGCCCGCACCAGGTAGAAGTACGGCCCGTTGGGCACGGCCCGGCCTTGGGCGTCCCGCAGGTCCCAGGTGAAGACCCGCCCTTCGACGTCTAGATCGCGCGCCAGCACGGGACGGCCCTTCAGGTCGAAGATCAAGAGCTGAGCGGCGAGGGCGCCCTCGGGCAGGAAGTAGCGGAAGTGCGCCCGCGTCCGGGCCGGGTTGGGGTAGGCGACCACGGCGATCCCCTCGGGCGGCGGCGCCTGAAACACGAACAGGCGCTTCGAGACGGTCGCCGTCCCGTCGCGGTCGTCCGTGACGGTGAGCGTCACGGTGTAGACGCCGCCCTTCGTGTAGCGGTGGGTCGGGTTCGGCTCCGTGGATGTGGTGCCGTCGCCGAAGTCCCACAGCCACCTCACGATCTCCCCGTCGGGGTCGCTGGACCTGTCCGTGAACTGAATGGTATCGCGGGTGCTCGGGGCCTCGGGCGAGAACTCGAAGTCGGCCACGGGCGGCTCGTTCACGGCGGGGACGATCGTGATCGTGCCCGGCTCGATCGTGAACGGGATGGGCTGGTAGTTGACGTCGTGGAAGATCTCGAAGTCGGGGGCCAGGACGGCCACGGCCTCGGGCGGCCCGACGGCCCGCACGGTCAAGCGGAGGATCTCGCCGTTCACGAGGGGCTCCCCCTCGGCGGTCATCGTGGCCGCGAAGCGCACTTGGCCCGCCTCGATCTCGTAGAAGCACTGCACGTCGAAGCCCGCCGGGAACTCGACGCCCGTGACCGCGATGACCGCGGGGTCGAACGCCAAGCTCCCCTGGAAGCTCACCAGCCCGCCCTGGGGGACGTCCCGCACCGTCACCGCCACCGTCTCCTCCGCGCCCTCGACGATCTCCTTGGACTCGACGGCCACGACGGCCATGGGGGCTTCCTCCTGCTCCTGCTCGGGCGCGGGCGGCTCTTCGGCTTCCACGAGGGGGATCGCCTTGGGACAGGGCGCGGACGTGGGCGTGGACGCGGGCGTCAGGGCGAGGGCGCCCCCAAGGGCCGGCGCGGTCACGAGCATGATGACCGCGACGAGGATCGGTCGGGCGCGCGGAACGCTCACAGACGGACTCATGCCTTCCCTTCCCCCTTTGCGTTCTCTTAAGCAGCCCTACAAGCTAAAAGCGCCACGAGAGCGCCAGGCGGTGCGAGCCCGGCAGCTGCGGGTGGCTCAGGAACGCGTAGTCGAACGCGACCGGCCCCCAGGCGATCCCCAACCCCAAGCTGAACTGCAGCATCCCCGGGCGGACGGCGAGCCCCGCCCGCAGGGCCGTCTCGGGCGCGGGGAGGGCGGACGGCAGCGGGAGTTGGAGCTCCGTCCCGACGCCCAGCGCGAACGGCACCCCCACATCGAGCGCGACCGCCCACTCGGGCAGGGGGCGGACGGCCACGCCCACCCGCGCCTTGGGGCCCCTCAATAATCCAAATCCCAGATCATGAAGGGCGAGTCCCAGGCGCACCTCCTCGAAGGGCAGCCCGGCGGGCTGCGCGAAACGGCCCAGGAACCCCAGCCCAAGCGCCGCTCCCAATCCTCCGGCCCCCGGCGCGCTGCTCGCCCCGGCCACCTTGAGCTGCGCCCCCAGGGCGAAGTTCTCGCTCCCCAAGCCCAGCGTGTCCAACGGGAGCCCGAGGGCGGCCAGGAGCCCCAGCTGCAAATACCCAAACGCCTCCGTCGGGGTGTCCTCCTCGTCGCGGCCCTCGACCCGCCCGAAGTCGAACAAAAACAGCCCGCCGCCGAGGCCGAGGCCGAGGCGGGGCAGCGCCCCCAGCGCGCTCAAGTAGTTCGAGGCGCCGAAGCGCCGCTCGTAGAACGAGCTCAACTCGCCGCGGCTCAAGAGGGCCAGCCCGGCGGGGTTGTAGAGCGCGGCGCCCGCGTCGTCGGCCAGCGCCGTGAACGCCTCGCCCATTCCCAGCGCCCGCACGCCCACCCCTAGATCGAAAAACGTGCCCTGCGCGCGGCCGACGCTCCCATCTCCCCACCCCCAGACCAGCGCCAACGCGGACGCCAACGCGAGGGCAACCCGGGCCCGGGCCGTCATCGCGCGATCACCAGCCTCCCGACGGGCGAGGCGCTGACGCCCTGGGCCGTCAAGGCCGTCACCCGATAGTAATAGGCCCCCGGCGGGACGGGCCGCTTCGCGCGATCCCGGAGGTCCCACCGGTAACGGTCTGTATCGAGCTGCAGCGTGGCGTTGAAGACGAGTTGCCCGTCCAGCGTGAAGACCCACAGCTGCGCCTGACTCGTCCCCCTGGGCAGCTCGTAGACGAACGTGGCCCGCGTCGTGGCGGGGTTCGGGAAGACGCGCACCTTCACGGGCGCGGGCGCGCCCCGCTCGAAGACCTCCAGCGTCTTTTCAGCTGTGTCGGCGTTCCCCTGCTCGTCCCGCACCGTCAGCTTGACGGTGTACGTGCCCGCCTCTTGATACGCGTGGGTCGGGTTTTGCTCCGTCGCCGTCGTCCCGTCGCCGAAGTCCCAGCGCCACTCGACGATCGTGCCCTCGGCCGTCGACGCGTCCCTGAACTGCACCGTCTGGCCCACCAAGGGCTGGGCGGGCGTGAACGTGAAGTCGGCCTTGAGCGCCAGCGGGGCCGTGACGGTCAGGCGGCCGCTCGTGACCGCGTGCGCGATCGGCCCCTCCGGGCCGTTCAAGCTCGCGAACTCGAGCTCCAACGTCGTGGAGTCGCCGACCTCGCCCACGGCCTGCATCCTGAACCTCAAGAACGCCCCCGACCGCAGCAGCGGGCCCGTCACCTTGGCGCCGATGAAGCGGGCCTCCCCGTTGCTGTTGTCGATCACGACGCCGAAGATCCGGTAGTCGCTGAGGCCCAGCACCTCCTGGATGCGGGCCACCGTGGGATCGTAGCGCAGCGTCCCCTGGAAGTCCGAGAGCCCGCCGACGGGGGCGTTCTCGATCGTCACATCGACGTCGATAATGCGGCCCTTCGGGGCGCTCACCGCGGGCACGACCACCCGCGCCTGCGCTTGGGCCGCCTGCTCGGGCTGATCGGGCTGCTCGGGCAGCCCGGTGAAAGCAAGGCCGAGGCTCGCCAGCCCCAAGCCCAACGCGCCGATGACGGCGGGACGCCACACCCGACCCCGCCACGACCGTTCGGCTCTCTCGGCTTGACCCGCTTGACCCGCTTGCGCGCCCATCGCGTAAAGCTCCAACGCATTCTAAGCGCTTCCCTTCTGCCGTCCAAAGGACGCGCGTCCGCGCCGCGAAGCCCCTGGGTCCGCCCCTCAGAAGACGCGCGTTTGGCGCAGCGCCACGGAGGCCGAGTCCCAGCTCCAACGCCCGCTCTGGTTGAACGGCGCAAGCCGCGACCAGGAGGCCGCCGCCTCCAGCGCGAGGTCCTCGCCCAGCCCGAGCTCCGCGGCGAGGTCGAGCAGCCAGAGCGGCCCCGCCTTCTGGAGCCGCCCGTCCAGCGCGAGCGCCTCCCCGACGCCCCCGTTGCCCAGGAGCGTCAGCTCCTGCAGCCCCCGGCTCCCGAGCGTGGCCCGCCCCTGCAGCGCGAGTGCGCCGCCGAAGCGCTCCCCGCTCAGCTTCAGCGTCCAGGCGCCGGGAGTCAGGGCGAGCGCGCCCTCCGCGCGGCTCAGCCCCAAGGGGGACCGCCACGCCAGCCCCAAGCGCGTCCCCCGCCAGCCTTGGGG
>WFPR01000052.1 GCA_015487455.1 Candidatus Bipolaricaulota bacterium | reverse complement strand
CCCCCAGACGCGCCTGACGGCGCTCCAACAGCTTCAACGGTACCCCGACCCCCGCCTGGTCGAGCCGCTGGCCCAGGTGTACGAGCGCGAGCGGCACCCGGAGGTCCGGCGGGCCGTCGCCCAGGCGATCGCCCAAATCGTCCAGCGCACGGAGAGCCACTACGCCCAAGCGCTGAGGGCCCTCGAGCGGCTGCGCGCCGCCCCGGACCCGACCCTGGAGGTGCTGCGGGAGCTCAACCAAACGCTCCGGCGCTTCTGGGAGGAGTTCCGGGATTTCTCCCTTGAGATGGGCTCTTCGTCCCCCTCGTCCGCGCGCACGCTGCGCTGCACCGCCCCTTCGACCCTGACCCTGGCCCGGCTGGAGGAGCTGCTGCGGCAAGTCGGGACTGAGGGCCCGATCGCGATCGTGCTCGCCCGCCCGCCGGGGGCCCACGGGTCTCAGCTTCAGCTTGAGATTCGCCTGCCCGCCGCCGACGCCGACACCCGGACGAGCCCCAGCGCCTTGGAGGCGCTCCTTAAGCGACTCTCAATGCGCTGTCTGTAGCTATCTGTACGGTTAGAATTTAGCGCTTGGGCGCTCGGGCGGACACGGGCGCGGCCCGCTTGCGGATGAGCACCTTCTCGATGCGGGGGCCGCGCATCTTCTCGACCGTGAGCTGCAGGCCGTCGTGTTCGACGACCTCGCCCTCCTGGGGCAGGCGCTTCAGCTGGTATAAGATGAACCCGGCGACGGTCTGGTAGTCGTCGCGCTCGGGGAGGTTAAGCCCCAGCTGCTCGTTCGCGTCGTCGACCCGGAGGTGCCCGTCGACGCGGACGGTCCGCTCGTCGAGGCGCTCGACGCGGGGCTCCTCGGGCGAGACGGGCTCGTCCTCGAGCTGGCCGACGACCTCCTCGGCCAGGTCCTTGAGGGTCACGATCCCGACGACGTCGCCGTGCTCGTCCACCACCGCCACCATCGGGATGCGCTCCCGCTGCATGTGGGCGAAGAGGGCGCTCACGGACTTGTTCTCGGGCACGTACTCGATCGGCTGCATGAGCGCCTTGACGGGCTTCTTGAGCGCGCGCGCCTCGCGGTCGCGGCTCAGCGCCTTGAGCGCGTCCTTCACGGACACGAAGCCCACCACGTTCTCGGGCCGTTCCCTATACACGGGGTAGCGGGTGTAGTTCGTCTCGCGGAAGACGTCCAGGAGCTCCGAGATCGTCTGGTCCTCCCTCAGCATGACGACCTCGGGGCGCGGGATCATGACGTCCTTGGCGTCGCGCTCGGCGAACTCGACGACGCGGTGGAGCATCTCCTCCTGCTGGCGGCCGAGCAGCCCGCGCCGCTGCACCTCGATGAACTGCTCGCGCAGCTCCTCCAAGGAGCGGAGCCGCCCCGGCTCGGTGTCCCCCTCGACCCCCGCCAGCCGGAGGATGAGCCGCGACGAGACGTCGATCACCCAGATGAAGGGGCGGAACAACCGCTCGAACACCAGGATGGGCCGGGCGGTCAGGAACGCGATCCGCTCGGGGTGGCGGATCGCGTAGATCTTGGGGGCCTGCTCGCCCAGCACCAGCAGCAGCAGGGTGATGAGGATGAAGGCGATCGTGGTCGCCACCGCGTGCGAGGCGATCCCCGCGGCCAGGGGCAGCCCCTCGAACAGCCACACGAAGATCGGGCGGATCAGCTCGACGAGGGTGATCTCCCCGATCCACCCGAGCGCCAGGCTGGCCATGGTGATCCCGAGCTGGGCGGCGGCGAGCATCCGATCCGTCTGCTCGATCATCCGCTGCACCCGCCGGGCCGAGGCGCTCCCCTGCGCCAGCAGCGCCTCGATCTTCGCCCGCCGGACGCTGACCACGGAGAACTCCACCGCGACGAAGAAGCCGTTGATCGCCACCAGCAGGGCCACCGCCAGCAGCTTGACGAGCACCACCCACAGGGCGTCCATGGCGCACCCCCGTTCTAGCCGCCCCGCCTCAGGTGGGGTCGGGTCTCGGAGGGAACGTGCGGCCGCGGGCGAGCGGCGGGACGATCGCGTTCGCGCTCAAGCAAGCAAGAAAGAAAAGATCAGCGGGAGCGCCGACCGGCGCCCGCGCCGGGGGCGGAGCCCGCAGCGGCGGCCCGTCGGCCGCGCGCCCCGTCGGGGCTTGAGCCCTCCTTCGAGTTCGCCGAGCCGGCGTCGGCGTTGGCGGTGGTCCGCTTGAGCCCGGCCTTCTCCAAGATGGCCCGCTCGAGCTTCTGGGCGACGTCGGGGTGCTCCTCCAGATAGAGGGCGGCGTTGGCCAGCCCCTGCCCCAGCTGCTGCCCGTCGAAGCTGTACCAGGCGCCGCTCTTCTTGACCAGGCCGTAGCCCTCGCCCAGCCGCACCAGCTCCCTGGACTTGACGATGCCCTTCCCGTAGACGATGTCGACGCGGGTCTCGCGGAACGGCGGGGCGAGCTTGTTCTTGACGACCTTGATGAGCGTCTCGTTTCCGACCTTGCGCTTCTCGCCGCCCGCGCCCTCCTCGATCGTCCCGAGGCGCTTGATCTCCAGCCGCACCGAGGCGTAGAACTTGAGGGCCAGGCCGCCCGTCGTGGTCGTCGACGGCCCCCACGGCCCGGCGCTGATCATCTGCCGGACCTGGTTGATGAAGACCACCGTGGCCTTGGACGCCCCCACGGCGCTGGTGAGCTTCCGCATCGCCTGGCTCATCAGGCGCGCCTGGAGCCCCACCTGGGGGTCGCCCATCGAGGCCGAGATCTCGGCCTCGGGGACGAGCGCCGCGACGGAGTCGATCACGACCAGGTCGACCGCCCCGCTGCGCACCAGCTGCTCCGTGATCTCTAGAGCCTGCTCGCCCGAGTTCGGCTGGCTGAGCAGCAGCTGGTCCAGCTTGACGCCGATGGCCTCGGCGTAGTGGGGGTCCAAGGCGTGCTCGGCGTCGATGAACGCGGCCGTGCCGCCCCGCTTCTGCACCTCGGCGATGAAGTGCAGCGCCAGGGTCGTCTTCCCGGACGCCTCCGGCCCGAAGATCTCGACGATCCGCCCCCGGGGGATGCCGCCGACCCCCAGCGCGATGTCCAGCCCCAACGAGCCCGTGGGGAAGGTCTCGACCTCCAGGTGGGGGGACTCCCCCAGCCACATGATCGAGCCCTCCCCGTACCGCTTCCGGATCTGATCCAGCACCGTCTCCAGCACTTCGCGCTTGCCCATAGCGCCGCTATCATAGCCCCTCGGGGCGCGAAAGACAACCGCGGGGCGGGCCTAAAATGCCCCTTCTCAACGGGCGTTTCGGGCTCGCGCCCGCTCGGAATCACCCGCTCAGAATCAGAAGTAGACGTGCACGCCGAGCCCGGAGGTCACCTCGCTCACGCCGCGGAACAGCAGCCCCACCTCCGCGATCAGGGCGAGGCGCGGGGTGAGGCGCACCTCGATGCCCGTGACGACCTGAAGGGGCGTGACGAGCATCCCGCCGCTGCCGAAGAAGGCCACCCCCGTCCCGATGTAGAGATCGACGAGGGTCGTGTTCAAATATTTGAGAAAGGCCCGCGCGGTGAGGCTGGGCGCCTGGTCGACGACGAAGAGCGTCGCTTCAACCCCGAACAGGTCGGCGATCCAGGCCCGCCCCGCCAGCCCCGAGGCCGGGAAGGTGTTCGGCGGGGCGAACGGCGCGGTCAGCTCCAGCCCGACCCCGAGGCCGCGCCCCCGCGAGAGGTCCTCCAGGGGCTGCGCCTGCGCGGCCGCCACGGCGATCACGGCGATTACGAGCGCGAGCAGCGCCCCCAGTCCCAAACGCCGATATGTACGCATGGCTCTCCCCTCCTTGGGCTTCAAACGTCGCTCTCGACCCGACGACGAGTTCTAGCGTATTCAGCTTAGGCCGCTCGGAGGGAAGGCCCGAGGACCCGGGCGCCCGCGCGGGACCGACTCGGTCCCGCCACGGGGGGACGGGCGTCCCTTGAATGAGGGTTGCCGCCGGGGGGCGCCCGGCGTTTAATGCCTCCCGATCTTGATGGGGCAAAGGCTGCTCTGGGCGGGCGTGGGGGTCGCCGTGCTGGCGGCGCTGGTCGTGGGCGGGGAGCGCCTCCGCTGGGAGGGGCGCCACCGCGCCGTCGAGCTGGCCGTCCACGCCGGGGACCTCCGCGAGCTGCTCCAGCGGGGGGAGTTCCCCAGCTTGAGCGCGGCTTGGGCCACGCTGAAAGGCCTCGGCGTCCGTGCCTGGACCGTCTCGCCCTTGGACGTCCGGGAGCTGCGCGAGGCGATCTTCCCGCGGCGACCGGGGCGGGCGTGGCTCTCCCTCGAAGAGCTGAAACGCGCCCGAGAAACGGGGCTCGCGCTCTACTGGCGGCTGGACGCCTGGGCGGCCCCCCTTGCGTTTTCACGGCTCTTGGACGCCCTGCTGGCCCTCGAGCCCCGGGGCCTGCTCTTCGTCACGCCCCCTTCGGAGCCGGAGGCGCTTTTACGCGACAGCGAGCGGCTGCGCGCGCTCGGCGTCGCGCTGGCCTGGGACGAGCGCTCGGCGCCCCTGCCCCGAGCGCTCAGGCTGAAGGCGCTGCTCGAGCGCGGCGTTCGAAGGCTTGTACGCGCCCACGTGCTGGAGCGCGAGGAGCGGGCGGCCCTCGACGTGAGGGCGTTCGCGGCCCGCTATCGTCGGGCCGTCCTCGAGCGCACCGTGCGCCTGCTGGAGCTTCGGGCGCTGAGCCGGGATCAGCTCGCAAAGGACGCGCGGACGCTCACGGCCACCCTGACGCGATTGGGCTTCGCGCTCGGCCCGCCCGCTTCAATTGAGCCGTTCCGCCCGTCGGGGCCGGGGGTCTGGGTGCTATTGTGGCTGGGCGTCCTCAGCGCCTTAGCGCTCGCGATTCTTCGTCTTTTCGAGCCCAAGTCGAGCGGGCGGGTCGCCCGTCGAGGGCTGAAGCCGCTGATGGTGATGGGCGGCTGGGCTCTGGGCGTCCTCGGCGGGGGGCTCGCGCTGATCACAGCGCCGGAGGCGGCGCGCCCGGCGGCCGCCTGGCTGACCGCGGTGCTCACCCCCATCCTGGCGTTCGTCCCCCTCCAGAGCCGCCCTCCTCAAACGGCCCTAGAAGCGTTTAGGGCTTGGGCCGCGACTTCGGCGATCGCGGCGCTCGGCGGGCTGGTCGCGGCTGGGTTCTTAAGCGACGAGGCGCACTTCTTGAAGCTGGAGGCGTTCCGCGGGGTGAAGGCCGCGCTCGCCCTGCCCGTCCTCATCGCGGCCGTGCTCGCCCTGAACGATCCCCAAACCCGAGCGGCGCTCCGGACCCGGCACGGGCGCGGGGCGTCCGGGCTCGTCGGCGCGGCCGTGGTGGGCGTTTTATTTGTCGTCCTGCTGCGCAGCGGGAACGTCGCGGAGGGCGGGCT
>WFPR01000051.1 GCA_015487455.1 Candidatus Bipolaricaulota bacterium | reverse complement strand
GACGTCCAGATGGGTCACGAAGCGCACCCTGCGCTCGCCGACGGCCAGCGCGAGCACCCCGCGCTCTTTCAGCTTCCGCACGAACTCCGGGGCCGTCATCGCGGAGGGGGCGAGCTCGCAGATCACGATGTTCGTCTCCGGCTCGACGACCTCGATGCCGGGGAGCTCCGCCAGGGCTCGGGCGAGTAGGCGGGCGTGCTCGTGGTCCTCCTTGAGCCTTTCGACGTGGTGCTCCAGCGCGTACAGACAAGCCGCAGCCAGGACGCCCACCTGGCGCATCCCGCCCCCGAGGCGCTTGCGCACCACGCGGGCCTCCTCGATGAAGGCGCGGGAGCCCACCAGCATCGAGCCGACGGGCGCCCCCAGCCCCTTCGAGAAGCAGAACATCACGGAGTCAAAGCCTTGGGTGAGCTCCTTTACGGGAACGCCCAAGGCGACCGCGGCGTTGAAGATCCGCGCGCCGTCCAAATGCACCGGGATGCCCCGCTCCTCAGCAAACTCTAAGATGCGCCGGGCCTCCTCGGGCGGATAGACCGTCCCGCCCTTCATGTTGTGGGTGTTCTCCAGCACGATGAGCCCGGTGCGGCTCAAGTAGTACACGGAGGGGCGGACGGCGGCCCGCACTTGGTCGAGGGCGAGCCAGCCGCGCTCGGAGGGGATCGCCCGCGGGAGGACGCCCGCCCAGGCGGCCATCGCCCCCAGCTCGAAGTTCACGATGTGGGAGTCCGCCTCGCAGATCACCTCATCGCCGGGGTGGGTGTGCACGATCAGGGCGATCTCGTTCCCCATCGAGCCCGAGGGGACGAAGAGCGCGGCCTCGTGGCCCGTGAGCTCCGCGCAGCGCTCCTGCAGCGCGTTGACGGTGGGGTCCTCGCCGAAGACGTCGTCCCCCACCTCCGCGCGGGCCATGGCCTCCCGCATCCCGGGCGTGGGCTTCGTGACCGTGTCGCTCCTCAGATCGACGACGTCCGTCTCAGGCGCCATGACGCCGGGAACGATAGCCCAACGCCGGCCCCGATTGCAAGCCCCTCACCGACGGGCCTACAATGCGCCCGTGGCCCCGGGCGCGAGCGACCGGCTGCTGCGGCAGATCGCCGAGGATCACCGCTCCGGCGCGACGGCGCTGACCCGCCGCGCGGGCGAGGCCCTCCTCGCGTTCCTCAAGGAGCGCCCTGGAGCTTCCCCCGAGGAGCTGGGGCGCTTCGCCGAGGGGCTCGTAGAGGCGCAGCCCGCGATGGCCTCGATCCGCAACCTCGCCCGGCATGCGCGGGAGGCCGCGCGCCGAGGGGGCCCCTCCGCCGTCCGGGCGGCCGTGGAGGCGTTCCTCGAGGAGCTGGCGCGCAGCCCCGTTGAAATCGCGGAGCGGGCGCTCCCCCTCATCCCTCGGGGTGCCCGGGTGCTGACGATCTCGTTCAGCGCGACGGTCTTCGAGGCGCTCCGGCGCGCCCACGAGGCGGGCAAGGGGATTTTTGTCGTCTGCCCGGAGTCGCGGCCGCTGCGCGAGGGCCTTCGGCTGGCCCGAGAGCTCGCGGCCCTGGGCGTCCCGGTGGAGGTCTGCGTCGACGCGCTGGCGCCCTCGCTCGTGGGGGAGTGCGACCTCGTTGTGGTGGGCGGGGACGCGCTCGCGCCCGAGGGGCTCGTCAACAAGTGCGGGACGTACGCGCTGGCCCTGGCCGCCTCTTCCGAGCGGAAGCCCTTCGTGGCCCTCATCAGCGAGCTGAAGGTCCTCGAGCGCTCGAGCCTAAATGGGCACAGCGGGCGATGCCCCCCGACGAGGTGCTCGAGGCGCCCCTCGAAGGCGTCCGCGTGCGCAACGCCTACTTCGACCTGACGCCCTTGGCGCGGATCTCGACGGTCGTGACGGAGCGCGGGGCGTTCCGCCCCGAAGCCGACCGGGAAGCGCTGCGAAGGAGGCTTCGATCGTCGTGATGAGCGAGAAGGGTGAAAAGACGGCGGAGATCTTCGCGATCGGGAACGAGCTGCTGCTCGGGATCGTGCAGGACACGAACACCCACTGGCTCTGCCGGCGGATCACGGGGCTGGGCGGCAAGGTGCGGCGGGCCTTCCTGCTGCCCGACGAGCCCGAGGTCGTCGCGGAGGAGCTGAGGCGGGCGCTTCAGCGCAAGCCCGATCTCGTCGTGACGACGGGGGGCCTCGGCCCCACCCAAGACGACAAGACGCTGGAGGCCGCCGCCCGGGCGCTCGATTTGCCCTTGGAGGAGCACCCCCAGGCGCTCGCGATCGTGGAGAGGCGCTATCGGGAGCTGTTCGAGCAGGGGCGGGTCGACTCCCCCGCGCTCACGGAGGCCCGGCGCAAGATGGCCCGGCTGCCCCGGGGGGCGCTCGCCCTGGACAACCGCGTCGGGACCGCGCCCGGCGTCCTGCTGAGGGTCGAGGGCGCGCCCACGACCCTCGTCTGCCTCCCCGGCGTGCCCTCGGAGCTCTACGACATCTGGGAGAACGCGCTCCAGCCCCATTTGGAGAGGATCTTCGGGAAGGGCTTCTACCTCGAGCGGACGCTCGTGGTGGAGGTCAACGACGAGTCGCGCCTGGCGCCGCTGCTTCGGGAGCTCCAGCAGCGCTGGCCCCAGGTGTACATCAAGTCGCGGCCAAAGGGCTTCGCCGAGGGGCTGAAGATTCTCGTTACGCTGGCGATGAGCGGGGAGCGCTCGGCCGTGGAGCGGACGCTGGCGGGGGCCCTTTCCGAGCTGAAGGAGCGGCTGGAGGCCGAGGGCCTGCCCGCGCTGGAGCTGCCCCGAGCTTGATCTCAAGGGGGCAGGCGCAGCGGCTCCCCGAAGCGCCCTTGGAACGCGATCTCCTCCAGGGCCTTGCGCTCACGCGGGGCCATATCCCGCTCCTTGAGGTCGGGCGGGAGGTCGGCGCGTGCCGGGTCGTCGCGGTACCCGACGGCCAGCACGGCGACGGGCTCGTAGCCCTCCGGGATCGCGAACCGCTCACGGGCTTGTTGAGGCGAAAAGCCCGCCATCTGGTGCACGTAAAGCCCCAGGGCTGTGGCTTGGAGGGTGAGCTGGGCGGTGGCCAGCCCGACGTCGTGGAACGCGTGGCGGTTGACCCGCTCGGGCGCGTGGCTGAAGCGCATCTTCGCGATCGTCAGGATGAGCACCGGGGCGCGGGCCGCCCAGCGCCGGTTGACGTCCATCAGGCACTCCACGAGCCGTCGGTGGCTCTCGGGGTCGTCGTGGCGGGCGGCGACGAGGAAGCGCCACGGCTGCTCGTTGTACGACGACGGCGCCCAGCGGGCCGCCTCGAGCAGCGAGCAGAGCTTCTCCGGCTCGACGGGCTCCTCCCGGAACGCGACGGGACTCCAACGCCGCGCGATCAGCTCGTGGACGGGACAGCGCGTCCGCGCCCGCTTGCGCTCCTCAACTCGATCGCTTCGATCGCCCATGCCATCGATCGACCTCCTGTCGCGCTGGCTGGGGGTTTTAGCGCCGCCCGAAGGCGCGCTCCAGCTCCTCCAGCGGGTACTTCACGACGATGGGCCGCCCGTGCGGGCAGCGGTAGGGGTTCTTCGTCCTGTACAGCTCGCGGACGAGCTGGGCCATCTCCTCCGGCGTGAGGGGGGTGTGCTTGACGACGGCGGCCGCGCAGGCCCGATCCGCGGCCACCCGCTTGGCCAGCTCCTCCAAGATCGAGGCGCCCCCGTCCTCGCGCTCCAGAAGCTCCAGAAGGCGTTCCAGCGTTTGGCGCGCCCGCTCGGGGCTCAGCCCCTCCGCGAACGCCTCCGGCCACGCCCGCACCAGGAACGCTCGCGGCCCGAACCGCTCCAGCTCGATCCCCAGCTTCCCCTTCAGCAGCTCAAGGTGTCTCTCGAGCAGCTCGGCCTCGTCGGGGGGGAACTCCAGCGTGAGCGGCACGAGCAGCGCCTGACGGCGCGGCCCGCCCCGGAGGAGCTGCTCCAGATAGCGTTCAAACAGCACCCGCTCGTGGGCCACGTGCTGGTCGATCAGCTCGAAGCCCTCGGGCGTCTGCACCACGATGTACGTCCCGTGCAGCTGGCCGACGACCCGCGCCTCGACCTCGGCCTCCGCCTCAGCCCCAGCCCCGCCCTCCGCGACCGCGCGGGCATCTGGGATCGCATTCGCGTAAGCGGGGGAGGGCGGTGCGCCCTGCTCGCGCTCGCGTCGGCGTTCAAGAAGCTCCCGCTTGAGGTCGAGCGTGGCCTCTTGGCCCTGGGGCGCCCGCGGGCGCAGGGGGGCGCTCGAGCGCGAGCGGGCTTGGGAGCGGGCAGGGGAGGAAGCCCTGGGCGTCAGGGTGGGCGCCGCGCCCCGGCTGAGCAGCGCTTCCACGATCGCCTGCTTGACCGTGCCCTGCACGAGCCTGGGGTCGCGAAAGCGCACCTCGAGCTTCTGCGGGTGGACGTTCACGTCGACGGCCCGGGGATCGACCTCCAGAAACAGGAACACGACGGGGTGGCGGTCCTTGGGCAGGAACCCTTCATAAGCTTTGGCGATCGCGTGCTGCAGCGCGGCGTCGCGCACGAAGCGCCCGTTCACGAAGACGTGCTGCTCGCTCCGATCGCCCCGGCTCACCGTGGGCGGCGCGACCAGCCCCCGGACGCGCAGCTGCTCAGCGTCCGCGTGGACGTCGAGCAGCGCGTGGGCCAGCTCGGCGCCGTAGAGCTGCGCCACGACCTCCCGCGGCGTCTGGGCGGGCGGCGACTCCAGCACGAGCCGTCTCCCGTCGTCGCCGCCGTGGGTGAGCGTGAAGTGCACCGAGGGGTGCGCCAGCGCGAAGCGCTTGAGCACCCGGATGACGTGGGCGAACTCCGTCTTCTCGCTCTTCAAGAACTTCCGCCGGGCGGGGGTGTTGAAGAAGAGGTCCCGCACCTCGACGGTCGTGCCCCGCGGGCGCCCCTCGGCCCGCACCCGCTTGACGACGCCGCCCTCGACGTCGAGGCGCGTGGCCTCGGGCGCGCCCGCCTCGCGCGTGACCAGCGTCGTCCTCGACACCTCGACGATGCTGGCCAGCGCCTCGCCCCGGAAGCCCAGCGTCTGGATGGCTTCGAGGTCGGCCTCCGTGGCGATCTTGCTCGTGGTGTGGCGCCGGATCGCGAGCAGGGCGTCCTCGCGGCTCATGCCCCGGCCGTCGTCGCTCACCACGATGCGCCTTAGCCCTCCGCCCTCGACGTGGACGTCGACGCGGGTGGCCCCGGCGTCGAGGCTGTTCTCGACCAGCTCCTTGACGACGGAGGCGGGGCGCTCGACGACCTCCCCGGCGGCGATCTTCCCGATCAGGCGCTCGTCCAGCTCGTGAACCCTTTGGGCCATCTGGGCTCCGCCCCCGTGCGCGAGCGTTGGCTCGACTTTCAGTCGTTTTCAGCGTGGAGCGTAGGGGCTGTCCCGGCGCGATGCAAGCCCGGCCCTCGGGCCAGGCCGAGCCGCCGCCCCAGGGCCGTCAGCCCCAGGGTGAGCCCGAACGCCACAAACGTCGTGAGGCCGAGGGCGCGTTCCAGCCCCCAGACGTCGCCGAGCGCGCCCACGGGGCCGATGAGCAGGGCGCCGACGCCCCAGCCCACGCCCATCACCAGCGCCGAGGCGGTGCTCGAGCGCCGGGGCAGCAGCTCCTGCGCGTGGGCCACGATCACGGGGTTCGAGGCGCTGAGCAGCGCGCCGCCCAAAAGCAGGAGCGCCAGCGAAATCACCCCTTGGGCGAACAGGAACCCGAGCAGGGCGGCGAACCCCAGCCGCAGCGACCAGACGGTCACGCCCCAGCGCCCCCAACGGTCCGACAGGAGGCCGCCGAGCAGCCCGGCCGGGGCGCTCACCAGCAGGAAGCCCACCAGCGCGAAGCTCCCCGCCAGGTACCCGTAGCCGCGCCCCTGCAGCAGGATCACCAGGAACGTCATGAACGACAGCAGGACGGCGTGGCGCAGGACGACCAAACCCCAAAGGACGGCCAAGCCCTTCAAGCCCTTGTCCCCCGCGCCCTCTTCCGCCCGTGGGCCCCCCCGGGACGGCGACGAGGCTGAGTACCCGGCCTTGGGCGTGGACTCGGGGCCGGGGCCGAGGGCCAGGGCGGGGAGCCCCCGCAGCAGGGCGCGGAGCCCCAGCCCCAGCGCGATCAGCGGGAGCAGCGCCCAGGCGCTGGCCTCCAGCCCCCAGCGGTGGAGCGCCCCGGCCATCACGGCGGGGCCGAGCGAGAAGCCGAGCATCCCCGCGCCGATGAAGAGCGAGACGGCCAGCCCCCGGCGCCCCTGAGCCGCCAGCAGCCGCCCGGAGAGCGCCGTCGCCTGCGGGTGGAACATCGCCGTCCCGAGCGCCGCGAGGAGCAGCGCCCCCACGATCAGGCCGTAGCTCGGCAGGACCCCCACCACGCTCATGAACGCGCCCGTGACCAGCGGCCCCCAGAGCGCGAAGTTCCGGCGCAGCCCATGATCGCGGTCGGCCCACACCCCGAACGCGAGCTGCAGGAACGACGCGGCCGTCGTGAAGATCGAGGAGAGCAGCCCGACGAGCGCCAGGCTGAGCCCGAACTTCTCGCGCAACAGCGGGAGGTACACGGGCAGGAAGTTCGCGTAGAAGTCGTTCGTGAAGTGGGCCAGCATCAGCCCCAACAGCGTGGGGAGGCCGACGGCTGCCGCTGTGGATGCCGCTGTGGATGTGGGGGCTTGCGACATGACGTTCGAGTCTAGTTCCTGAAGCCGTCCCCATCAAGTCCGCCTCCCCTCCCTCGCCCGCGCGTTGGCGCGTTGCGCCCCCCGTCGGGCGCTCCTACAATGCCCTGTCGCTTCGCTCGGCCAAAGCCAAACGAAAGCGGGAGGCGCACGATGCGATGAGCGCTCAAGCCCGAGCCCAAGGCGAGCGCGGCACGGTCACGATCGCGGGGCTGTACTGCTACCCCGTGAAGTCCTGCAGGGGCTTCGCCCTGCGGGAGGCCCGCCTGGACGCGTACGGGCTCGAGCACGACCGCGAGTGGATGGTCGTGGACGCGGAGGGGCGCTTCCTCACCCAAAGGGAGCGCCCCCGGATGGCCCTCATCGAGGCGGCGCTCACGCCTCAAGCCCTCGTGCTGCGCGCGCCGGGGATGGGCGCCCTCGACGTGCCGCTCAATCAACGGTCTGCACGAAAGGAGCGCCGGGTGCGCGTCTGGCACGACTGGGTGCGGGCCGTCGACGAGGGGCCGGAGGCGGCCGCGTGGCTGAGCGCGTTTCTGGGGCTCAAATGCTTTCTGGTGCGGCGGGACCGGGCGTTCCGGCGCCCCGTGGACCCGCGCCACGCCCGCTCCCCGCGCGACGAGGTCGGGTTCGCGGACGCGTTCCCGCTGCTGGTCGTCTCCCAAGCCTCGCTCGATGAGCTCAATGCCCGGCTACCCCGCCCCGTGGGCGTCGAGCGCTTCCGGCCCAACGTCGTCATTGAAAGCGGGGGCGGAGGCGAAGGCGAGGGCTTGGAGCCCTACGCGGAGGACGGCTGGGCCGCCCTGCGGGCGCCCGACGGCCTGACGCTCCATCTGGTCAAGCCCTGCGCCCGCTGCCCGATCCCGACGGTCGACCCTCGAACGGGCGTCCCCGACCCCGACGGGGAGCCCCTGAGGACGTTGGCGGGCTACCGCCGCGGCCCCGACGGGCGCGTCTATTTCGGCCAAAACGCGATCCACGAGCCCAAGGCGGGCGCGCTGAGGGTGGGCATGGCGCTGGTCGTCGTGCCCAAGGCCGAAGCCGAGGAGCGCTGAGGGGAGAATGGGCTGGAGGGTGTTGTTCACCACGCCTCGCGGGATTGAGGACGTCGTCGCGGAGGAGCTTCGGGCGCTGGGGCTGCCCGCCCGGCCGCGGGCGTGGGGCCTGCCGGGCTGGGCCTGGGCCACCGTGAAGGCGCCCCTGGAGCTGGCCCGCATCTGCTATCAAGCGCGCACGATCTTCCGCGGGATGCTCGTCCTGGCCGAGGGCCCCGTCCGCCGCACGCCCGAGGGCCTTCGGGACATCTACGAGCTCGTCTACGAGCTGGACTGGACGGCTTGGCTGCTCGAGGGGGCCACGTTCTGCGTCCGCACCAAGCGCCACGGCGACCACGCCTACCACACGCCGGACATCGAGCGGACGGCCGGGCAGGCGATCGTCGACTCGATTCAGCGGCGGGCGGGCCGCCGCCAGCGCGTCTCCCTGAAGGAGCCGGACGTGAGCGTGCGGGTGGACGTCAACGGCCCGACGGCCGTCGTGGGGCTCGACTTCGTGGGCGAGGAGGCGCTGCACAAGCGCATGTTCCGCCCGTACGACCATCCGGCGGCGCTGAGCGCCGTGCTGGCCGCCGCGATGGTCTGGGCCTCCGGCTGGCTCGACGAGCCCGAGCGCGGGCTGCTCGACCCGATGTGCGGCGGCGGGACCCTCCTGATGGAGGCCGCCTCCCTGCTCCGAAAGATCCCCGCGGGCTACTTCCGCAAGGGGAAGTTCGCCTTCCGGCTGCTGCCCTACTTCCGCGAGCGGGGGGTCGACTTCGACGCTTTAATGGCCGAGTGGGACGCGCAGATCGACTGGGCGCGAACGGCCCCCATCAGGGGCTCGGACGTCTCGCCCAAGCACCTGGAGGGGGCGCGCCTCAACCTGGAGCAAGCGCGGGTGCTCGACACCTGCGAGCTCAAGCTCTTGGACGTCGAGAAGCTCCCCGAGGTGGGCTGGGTGCCCGAGGGAGGCGTGGGCGCCATCGTCGTGAACCCGCCGTTCGGGGTGCGCAGCGGGACGCCCCGGAAGGCGAGACGGCTTCACGGCCTGTTGCTTAAGGCCGCGGACTACGCCCTCGACGCGCGGGGGACCTTGGTCGTGATCACGCACCGCCCCGAGTGGCTCGAGGCCGAGCTGGACGCCTACGGCTTCGCCGTCGAGCGGCGCTACGCCGTGCTCCACGGGGACCTCCCCGCGGACGTCCTGATTGTGAAGCGCGTCGACGGCGCATCTCAAGCCCAAGAACAAGAACACGAGGAGGGCTGATGGGGATGCCGAAGGCGTGGAGCGCACGGACGAGGAGTGGCGTGCCATTTTGACGCCGGAGCAGTACGCCGTCTGCCGGGAGGGCGCGACGGAGCCGCCGTTCTCGGGCGCGTACTGGGACTGCCACGAGGAGGGCGTCTACGTCTGCGTCTGCTGCGGGAACGAGCTGTTCCGCTCCAGTGAAAAGTTCGACTCGGGGACGGGCTGGCCCAGCTTCTGGGCGCCCGCCTCGCCCGAAAGCGTCAAGCTGGAGGACGACTGGACCGGGGGGATGCACCGCGTCGAGGTCAAGTGCGCCTCTTGCGACGCTCATCTAGGCCACGTCTTTGACGACGGCCCGCCCCCCACGGGGAAGCGCTACTGCATCAACTCCGTGGCCCTCAAGCTCGTGCGCCCAGAAGGCGCTCGATGAGCGTGTAGCCCTCTTCGACCACTACGCCCGTCTTCCGCGCGGCCCGCTCGCTGAAGCCCTGAACTTGAGATGACTCTTTGGCTTCCCAGGAGCGCACCAGCGCGAAGGGGACCGGGTCTGGGGTGTGGACGCGCTTCTTGAGGGGCGTCGGGTGGTCGGGGAGCAGCAACAAGGCCCAGCGCTCGAAGCGCTGCAGGCCCTCGACCAGCGGCCCGACGACGCGGGCGTCGAAGTCCTCTATGGCTTGACGCTTCTTGGCCAGGGAGCCCTCGTGGCTCACCTCGTCGGGCGCCTCGACGTGAACGTAGACGAGGTCGTCGCCCTCCTTCAACGCGTCGAGCGCGTGCTCGACCTTGCCCTCGTAGTTCGTGTCCAGATACCCCGTCGCACCGGGGACGTTCAACACGCGCAGCCCGGCGAGCGCCCCGAGGCCCTTAATTAAATCCACGGCGGAGATCACCGCGCCTGTGACTCTGAAGCGCGCCTTGAGCGGGATGAGCTTCGGCTTCTGCCCCGCGCCCCAGAGCCAGATCGCGTTCGCCTGGGTGTTGTGCTCGTGTTGTGTGCTCAGCAGGAATCGACGGGCTTTCTGCATGAGCTGCAAGAGCGTTCGGGCGCCCTCGCTCTCCGGGGGCTGGGGCCAGTAGGCGTCCACGGGCTGGCCCAGGATGCTGTGCGGCGGCGTGAGCTTGACGCCTCGAAGGGCCGAAAAGCCCCCGCGCCAAACGAGCAGGTTGCGGTAGCTCACCCCCGGGTGCAGCTCGAACGGCCCCTCGCGCTCGAGCACGGGCTTGAGCCTCGCGATCAGGGCGTGGGCCTCGGGCGTGGGGAGGTGGCCGGCGCTGTGGTCGGCCATGACGAGCCGCCCGTCTTGTTCTTCAAGCGTCACGAGGTTGCAGCGGATCGCGACGTCGTCGGGTCCCAGCTCGATCCCCATGGCCGCGGCCTCGATGGGCGCCCGACCCGTGAAGTGCTCGCGAGGATCGTAGCCCAGGATGGCCATGTTCGCGACGTCGCTGCCGGGCTCCATCCCCTCGGGGACTGTCCGCGCCAGGCCCATTAAGGCAGCCCGGCGGGCCAACGCGTCCATGTGCGGGGTGTGGGCGTGCTCCAAGGGCGTCTGCCTGTCCAGCTCCTCCAAGGGCTCGTCCGCCATGCCGTCGCCAACAAGGATGACGTACTTCACCCAACTCACCTCTTCTGCTTTTTGAAGTTGGTACTGAGGATCAGCGAGATCGCGCCCAGCGCCTGGGTGAACGCCACGATACTCGCAACTATCATCAAATGCCGATTTTGCTGATCGATCGCGATCCCAAGCAGCGTGAGGGAGCCGCCGAGCAGCATGCCCTGAAAGTAAAACAAGGCCAGCCTTCCAGGCGTCCACCGCATCTTCGATCCCCTTACAGGCTAGAGGCGCATGGCGTCCAGCACCGCGTCCGTTTCGGCGGGCACCCGAAGGGGGTCCGGGGCGCTCTGCAGCGCGCGGTCGGGATCTTTCAGGCCGTGGCCCGTGAGCGTGCAGACCACCGTCGCGCCCGGCTCGAAATACCCGCGCTCGGCCAGCTGGAG
>WFPR01000050.1 GCA_015487455.1 Candidatus Bipolaricaulota bacterium | reverse complement strand
TCGTGGAGAGGCCGCAGACGAGCGGGGCGAAGTTGGACGACCCGACGAGCCCGCGGCCGACGTTTGTGGCCGACTACCCCGGCGTCTACGTGCTGGAGCTTCGGGTGGAGGACGGGCGCGGCGGCGCCGACACCGACTCCGTCACGGTCACCGCCCGGGAGATCCCCACCTACGAGTACGAGGGGCGGCTCAAGCTGGGGGAGCTGGGCCGGGTGGAGATCCCCGAGGCGATCAGGCGGGAGCTTCCGAAGGTGGCCCGCTTCGTCGAACGGCCCAACGCGCGGCATCAGGGGCGGCAGAGCGACGCCCTCAGCGACGTCGGGCTGCGGTTGAGCCCCAGCACGGGGACGATCTTCGGCAAGCCCACCCAAGCGGGGGCGTTCCGCTTCCTGATCGAGGTGCAGGACGTCGAGCGGGCGGGCCGGACGGCGGCCTTCCTCTGGGCTCGGGTGACCGTGGAGGCCCCGCCCCCGCCCACCGAGGGCGTGCTGATCGCGCTGGCGTTCACCACGCTCGAGTTCCTGCGGCCTGGGGACTGGACGCGGGAGCTGCGGGAGGGCTGCGTGATCTACACGAACGTCGCCCCCGAGCCAAGCCCGATTCGGGTGACGCTGGTGGACGGGAGCGTTCAGGAGTTCGAGATCCCGGCGGGTCGAGCGGTGATCGTCTGCGGGAACGTGGTGCACCTCGACCTCCGATCCCAGGGCCAGGGGCAGGGGGACGGGACGTAGCGGGACGAGCTCCAAAAAGCACGGGAGGAGGGGATGCGACGTGCTTGGGGAGAGCGGCAAGCTCCTCGTGCTGGTCGGGCTGTTGGGCGGTCTCGCGCTGGGGCTTCAGGGCAGCCCGCCGGAGCTGCTCTTCGTCGACTTCCCCGAGACGATCGCGGCGGACGGGCAGCCCGTGACGGGCTTCCTGCTGTTTCAGGACCCCGACGGCGACGTCGTCAAGGCCCAATTTGAGCTGCTCGAGGGCGAGAGGGAAGCCCTCACGATCGAGCCCGGCTGGGAGTTCGACCCCGGGGTCAAGGGGGAGACGGAGGGGGCCATCGAGTTCCGGATCGCGGCCGCGGCGCCGGGGGCGTTCAAGCTGCGGGCGACGCTTCGGGACGGGGCGGGGCTGACGAGCGAGCCGGTCGAGTTCGCGTTCACGGCCGAGGCCGTCTCGGCGCCCGCGCCCGTGTTGGCGGTCAGCCCGGAGCGGCTGGAGTTCCGCGGCCGGGAGGGCGAGGCCCTCGCGCCCCAGACGCTGACGATCGCGAACGCCGGCGGCGGGGTGCTCGAGTGGGTCGCGCGGTCGGACCAGCCCTGGCTGCTCGTGGGCGCGACCCGGGGCACCGTCCCCGCGGGCGGGCGCGTCGAGCTGCAGATCATCGCCCAGACGGGCGGCTTGGCCGCCGGGACGTACGAGGGGACGGTCACCATCACGGCCGAAGGGGCGGAGGGCAGCCCGGCCCGCGTCCCCGTCACGCTCGTGCTGGAGCCCAAGCCGAGGCCCCCCGTCTTGGACGTTTCGCCGACGAGCTTGAGCTTCCGCGGCGAGGTGGGCGCGGCCCTGCCCTCCAGAACGATCACGGTGCGCAACGCCGGGGGCGGTGTCCTGAGCTGGCGGGCCAGCACGACCACCCCCTGGCTCAGCCTCAGCCCGACGTCGGGGCAGCTCGAGGGGGGCCGACGGGCGACGATCACCGTGCGCGTCTCCACCCAAGGGCTCAACCCCGGCTCGTACCAAGGGCGCATCACGATCGTGGCCGAGGGGGCCGAGAACAGCCCGCAGACCGTCGCGGTGACGCTCCAGCTCACCGCGCCCACCGAGCGCTGCGGTTCGACGATCTTCTTCGACGACTTCAGCGACCGCAACAGCGGCTGGGTCGTCGGGGACTTCCAGGGGGCCTCGTGGGGCTACACCCAGGACGGGCAGTACCGCGTGCTGACGAAGTGGAGCAACACGATCGCCTGGAGCTGGGCGCCCCTCCCCCGCGTGAGCGGGAGCTTCTGCCTGGAGGTCGACGTCAAGCACCTGGTGCAGGGGGCGCTCAGCGACTTCGGGATGCTCGGGGTGATCTTCGCGGGCAACCCCGACGCCCGCACCTTCGCGTTCTTCGGGATCTTGAACCCGCTGGGCGCCTACGTCGTGGGGCGCCTCTCCGGTCAGGTGCGGTTCCTCCAGGGGCCCATCGTCTCCGAGGCGATCCAGGGCGTGAACCGCACGGAGAAGCTCCTGATCATCGCCCGTGGCAACCGGGCTGAGTTCTACATCAACGGCAAGCGGGTCACGACGTTGAGCCTCTCGACGGCGGGGGCCGTCGGCGTCTTCGTCGCGACCTTCGACGACCCCAACGTTAACGGCCGCTTCGACAACTTCCGCGTGCGGGAGTTCCGTTAGTCTCCGTCCGCGTGGACGCCCTGAGCCCTGAGCGCTCAAGCGGGGGCCGCACGCAGACGGGATGCGTGGCCCCCGCTTGACGCTTGACGATTTCCCGGCGGTTCCCTACGATGGCCCCAACCCGCGGAGGGAGGGATGCCCGTGAGACGGCTCAGGTGGGCGTCGGGGCTGACGTTGACGTTGATGTGGGCGTTGACGGCGGGGTTGGGGCTTGCGCCGGTGTCGGGATCTTTTGAGGGATCTATTGAAGGTTTCGCGCAGGAAGCGCCCCCGTCGGACGGGCCGGGCTACACCCAGTACACGCTGGAGGTGACGTTCAGCCCCGATCACCACACGCTCGACGGCCGGGCGACCGTCGAGTTCGTCAACGCCACGGCGGAAGCGTTGCAGTTTGTGGATTTCCTGCTGCTGGCCAACTACGACCGTGAGCCGAACCCCTACCTCGACCCCGCCGCGATTGACGCCTTGTACCCCGAGGGCTTCGACCCCGCCTGGACGCGGGTGCGCGCCGTGACGGACGCGGCGGGGACCCCCTTGCAGTACGAGCTGTTGGAGGGACCGGCGATCTGGCAGACGTACTCGCGGCGGGACACCCTCCTGCGGGTGCGGCTGCCCGAGCCGCTGGCCCCCCGCGACCGCGTGACCGTCGTGCTCGAGTTCGTCACGAAGTTCCCCCACAGCGTGAGGGGGGACCGGGCGCGCTATCGGGGGGCGTACATCTGGCGGTTCGGCTGGCACCCGATCGCCCTGCCCGAGCCCATCGACCCCGAGCGCGAGGAGCGGTTCGTGCTCCCGGCGGCCGTCTACGAGCTGACGCTCACCCTCCCGAAGGGCTGGGCCGTGGCCGTCGGGGCCGACCATCAGGACGTCATTCGGGAGACGGAGGCCGAGCAGACCGTCCACGCGCTGAGCGCCCGGCCGACCCGCTCCGTGCCCTTGGCCTTCGGCCCCGACTACCGCGTCTACGAGTTCCCGTACCCCGATACAGCCATCGCCGTGTATTACTTGCCCGGCCACGAGGCCGCGGCGCGGCAGATCGCGACCTACGCGATCGAGAGCCTGCAGTACTATCAAGAGCGCTGGGGCGAGTACCCCCGGCGGCGGCTGCTCATCGTGGAGACGCCCTCGAGCTCCGCGACGTTCGCCGGGGCCACGGGCGACGGGCTGATGCTGCTCAACCGTCAGTTCTTCAGCGAGAAGGATTTGGGCGTCCCCGGTCTGCTCGACCGCCTGCTCGATTACGTCCTGGCCCACGAGGTCGCGCACCAGTGGTGGGGCCTCGGCATCGGCGTGGACTTCAACGCCGAGAACGTCCTCAGCGAGGGCCTCGCCCAGTACTTCGCGATCGCGTACTTCGAGGCCAAGTACGGGGCCGACGGGCCGAACGTCTTCCAAATCGAGCGGCAGGGCCTGCTGGAGCGCTTCGTCGAGACGCAGTTCGGCTACTTGAACTTGAGGGAGCACTTCAACGAGCTGCCCTACATGCAGACCGTCAGGGATCGCTTCGACGAGGCGATCGTCAAGCCCCAGCGCGAGGTCAAGTACGCCAACCACACGGGCGAGCGGGTGTACAACAAGGGGTACCTCATGCTGCGGGCGCTCCAGGGGCTGCTGGGCGAGGCGACGATGGACGAGCTGCTCAGGACGGCCGCCGAGCGCTTCCTGCACAAGACGCTCACCGTGAGGGCGTTCCAGGCGCTGGCCGAGGAGATCTCGGGCCAGGATTTAGCGGAGTTCTTCGAGAACGCGTTCTACCGCGACGCGGACGGGAGCGGCGAGGAGGGCCGGGCGCCTTACGCCGACTACGGCGTCTTGCGGGTCGAGTCGATGCGCAAGCCCGAGGGCGGGTACGTGCACCGCGTGACGCTCACGCGGCGGGGGCGGCTCCGCCTGCCCGTCGAGGTGACCGTCCGCACCCGAACCGACGGGGAGGAGCAGACCCGGATCTGGGCGCTGGAGGACCAGCTCGACGATCGCTTCGTGATGACGTTCGAGACGAACGGCCCCCTGACGGAGGTCGAGGTCGACCCCAAGCATCGGGTTCCCGACGTCGACCGCCTGAACAACGTCTACGTGCTGGAGGGGCTGGCGCTCTTCAACCGCCGGGTGAGGCTGATCGTGACCGGCGAGAACGACCTGCCCCTTGAGGCGTATCTGGTCCGCTTCAACCCCGTGCAGGGGGTGCTGGAGGGCGGCTACTTGCTGGATCATCGCTGGTGGCTGGGGCAAGGCTTCGCGGCTTTGGTCAAGAACTTCGAGCGCGGGCGGTCACTGCAGGGGCTCGTCGGGTGGGCCGGGGACGGCCTCGTCGGCCAGCTCGTCTGGACGCAGACGTTCTTCTCGCACCCGGAGACGGGCTGGCCGGGGCGGTTCTGGGAGCCGACGGGCCAGCTGCAGTTGACGGTGCTGCGCCGCCCCGACGCGACGGGCCTCCCCTCGCTCGACAAGCTCGCGGGCGCGACGGGCCGCCTGGCGACGGTCTTCGGGGCGACGTGGAGGCATCGAGAGAGCGTCAACCGGCGCCTCGCGTACTGGGGCTCACTGCTCATCGACCCGATGGCCTTCACCCGCGTGGAGCTGGGCTTCTGGCAGGGGCTCCGCCTCTACCCCCACGTGACGCTGGGGGTAGGGCTGCGCTTCGGCTGGGGGGAGGGGACGCTGGGGATCTTTCAGTTCAACTTGGGCGAGCTGAGGAGCTTCGTCGACGCCGAGGGGTACCCGTTCTTCGCCCCGGTGCGCCTGCTGGGGCAAATCGATGTCACCTTCCCGCTGCAGCGGGACCTCGAGTTCAACATCTTGGGGTTCGCCCTGGCCCGCGAGGTGAGCGATCGCTTCTATTTGCGCCTCGGGCGCACTTGGGACAGCGTGAGCGAGCTGAGCCTGGACGGCCTCTGGAACGGGCTCAAGGCCGAGCTGGGGGCGGAGTGGCGGGTCGAGGGGACGACCCTCGGCGGGCTCCTCCCCTGGCGGCTCACCTTCGGGCTGGTGTACGCCCTCACGCCCGTGGAGGAGGGCCAAAACGTCATCAAGTTCTACTATCGCGTCTGGACGCCTCTGTTCTAGCTGAGCGGAGGGGACGGGGGTGATCGCGAGGCGGATGGCGCTTGTGCTTGTGCGCACGATCGCCGAGGCGCGGGCGGCCGTCCGACGGGCCAAGCGGGAGGGCAAGCGCGTCGGCTTCGTCCCCACCATGGGCTACCTCCACGAGGGGCACCTCCGGCTGGTCGACCTCTGCCGCGAGCGCGCCGACTACTGCGCGGTGAGCGTCTTCGTGAACCCGACGCAGTTCGGCCCCGGCGAGGACTACGAGCGCTACCCGCGGGACCTCGAGCGGGACCGTCGGCTGCTCGAGGCGCGCGGCGTCGACCTGCTCTTCGCCCCCAGCGTTGAGGAGATGTACCCGGAGCCGCCCCTCATCCGCTTCCAGATCGAGAAGTTGGCGGATCATTTGTGTGGGCCGCGGCGGCCGGGCCACTTCCCGGGCGTGCTGCTGGTCGTGACGAAGCTCTTCCACATCCTCGAGCCCGACGTGGCGGTCTTCGGCCAGAAAGATCTCCAACAGCTCGTGATCGTCAAGCGCCTGGTGCGCGACCTCAACTTCCCCGTCGAGATCGTCGCGGGCCCCACGGTCCGCGAGCCCGACGGCTTGGCGATGAGCTCCCGCAACGAATACCTCTCGCCCGAGGAGCGCGAGAAGGCGACGGTGCTGTATCGGGCGCTGCAGCGGGCCAAGGCGCTCGTCGAGGGGGGCGAGCGCTCCGCCGCGGCCGTGCTCGCGGCCATGCGCGACGTCATCGAGCGGGTCGAGGGGGTGCGCCTCGACTACGTCGAGGCCGTCGAGCTGGAGACCCTGCAGCCCGTCGAGCGCCTGGAGGGGCGCGTCGCCCTGGCGGTGGCCGCCTTCGTCGGCCCCGCCCGCCTCATCGACAACCTCGTGCTGGACGTGCGCGATGGCCAAGTCCGAGAGGTCCCCGCGATCGACTGAGCGCGTCGAACGCGTTGAGGAAGAGCACGTCACGGAGGGCCCCGAGGGGACGCGGGCGCTGGCCCGGCGGCTCGCGCGGACGCTCAAGCCGGGGGACGTGCTGCTGCTCATCGGCGACCTGGGCGCGGGCAAGACGACGTTCGTCCGGGGGCTCGCCGAGGGGCTGGGTGTCGAGCCCGAGCTCGTCAGCTCCCCCACGTTCGTGCTGATCCAGGAGTACGAGGGCGGGCGGCTGCCGCTCTACCACGTCGACGCCTATCGGGTTCGGGACCCCCGCGAGCTGCTTGAGGTCGGCCTGGAGGAGTGCTTCGAGCGGGGGGGCGTCGTCGCGATCGAGTGGGGCGAGAAGCTCGAGGGGCTCGTCCCGCCCTCGTCGAGGGTTCTCGAAATTCGCTTCGAGCTCCTCGATGAACGTCGCCGAAGGGTTCGCGTTCTCCGTCCCTTCCCGCGCGAGTAGGTTCCACGAACGTTGCAAATCCTTGCGGGGCTTTGCATACTGGGGGCGCCATGGACGTGGAGGAGTTGGCCGAGCGGGTGCTGCCCAGCGAGGTCTTCGCGATGGTGACCTATGACCCGGAGACCCGCGAGGTGGGGCTGCAGTACGGCTACGTGCTGCTGAGCCTCCCGCGCGAGGACGTAGGGCCGCTCGTCGAGCTTCTGGAGGAGGCCCTCGCGCGCCTCGAGGCCGAAAGGGAAAGGGAACCGAGATCCAAGGGAAGGGAGACGTGAGCGACGCATGGCGACCGCCAAGGCCAGGAAGCCCAAGGTCGAGCTGTTCGAGACGGCCTCCGAGACGCCGCCGAAGCCGGCTCCACCCCAAACCCCGGCCTCAAACCCGAACACGGGGGCGGGGACGGGGCTCACCCCGGAACAGATCGCCGAGCTCAAGAAGCCGCTGGACCCGAGCCGGGTGCTCCGGCGGGTCGGCTTCCGGGGCCAGATGCTGGAGTACCTGCCCGTCCACGACGTCATCGAGACGGCCAACCGCATCTTCGGGTTCGGGGGCTGGCAGCGGGAGATCCGCCGCCTCGAGAAGGTCTTCGAGGAGGAGGCCGACGGCCTCTACTCCGTCGGGTACCTGTGCGAGTACCGGGTGCGGGTGGGCGGCGTCGTCCACGAGGACGTGGGCTTCGGGGTCTCGATGAACCAGCCCGACCCCGGCGCGGCCCACGAGATGGCCGTCAAGGCCGCCGTCTCGGACGCGCTGAAGCGCTGCCTGCGCGCCTTCGGCGACCAGTTCGGGCTCAGCCTCTACCGCAAGGCCGAGGTCGAGGAGGCCCCGACGGCCGGGCCGCGGACGGCCACCGAGGCCCAGGTCGCCCGCCTCCGCCGCGAGCTGCGGGCCCACGGCCTGAGCGAGGCCGAGCTGCTCGAGTACATCAACGTCAAGATGGGCAGCGACTACAAGCGCCTAGAAGATCTGCCCCTCAAGGTGGCCAGCCGGGCGATCGACCGCTTCAGCGAGAACGCGGAGCGCTTCGTCCGCGAGATCAAGGAGCTGATCGCCGCTAAGTGAAGCGCCCGGAGCGCCCCCTCCCCGAGCGGGAGGGCGACGAGGGGGACGAGGGGCAGGGCCACCCAGGCCGCCTGCGACGCGCCTGACGACACGCTCACGTAGGCCCCCGGGACGCGGGCCAGGAGGGCGACGGCGCCCGTGAGCCCCGATAGCCAAGCGCCCTCGAGCGCGCCCACAAGGGCGGCGAGGGGCGCCAGCCCGAGCAGGGCCGCGACCAGCAACAGGAGCCCCAGCCACAGTGCGACCGCGACCATCGGGACGATAATCAAGTTTGCCAGCATCGCGACGACGTACACCCGCCCGAAGTGGGCCGCGAGCACGGGCGCCGTGGCCAGCTGGGCCGCCGCCGAGATCAGCAGCGCGTACAGCAGCTTCTCTGTAGCCCAGGCGGCCGCCCGCGCCCGACCCGACGCCCAACCCGAGCGCTCCCGAAGCTGGGCGCTCACCGCCTGAAGCCGGGGGCGCGCCCATGAGAGCGCGATCAGGATGCCCGCGGTGGCCGCGAAGCTCAGCTGGAAGCTCACGTCGAAGAGCGCTTGGGGCGTAAGCACCAAGATGATCAAGGCGGCGGCGCTCAGGCCCTGGAGCGGGTCGACCCAGCGCCGTAAGATGAGCCCGCGCTCGGCCAGCACGCTCCCCAGCGCCACGAACGCGAGCATGAGCGCCGCCCGCGTCAGGCTGACCTTGAAGCCCACGATCGTTAAATACAGCAGCGCGAGCGGCAGGAGCAGCCCATATGCTGTAGTCGCGGAGAGGCCCAGCCCGCGGCGGAGCGCCCACCAGCCCAGGGCCAGCAGGAGGCTTAGATGCAGCCCGGAGACGGCCAGCACGTGCATCACGCCCGCGTCCCGGAAGCTCCGCTCGACGGCCTCGTCGAGGAAGGCCCGCTCGCCGAAGAGCAGCCCCTTGAGGAGCGCCGAAGCGGGCTCGGGCGCGTAGCGGTCGAGCTGGGCGAAGAGCTTTTCTCGGGTCGCGTAGCCCCATTGAAGTAGGGGATGGCCCCGATCGCGCTCCAGCACGCGCAGGTCGCTGGCGCCCCAGAGGCGGCCGACGGCCCAGACCCCCCGCGCCTGCAGATAACGACGGTAGTCGAAGCCTTCAAACGCTTCAGGGGGCTCGAAGCGGGCGGTCAGCTCGACGACGTCGCCGTAGCGCACCTCACGGGTTGGGCTGCCGTAGGGGCCGCGAGGGTGGTAGTCGAAGATCTGCAGGCGGCCCGGCAGCGCGGGCTCCTCGAGCTCCAGCTGGAAGGCCGTCCTGTCGGGGCGCTTGATGGGGTAGCTCGCGACGAGCCCCGTCACCCGCTCCAGGCGGGGCGCTTGCTCGTAGAGCGCCTCGAAGGGCAGGCGGCTCTGCGCGTGGTGCAGGGCGCCAAGCGCGCTTATCAGCAGGAAGAGTGGGACGGGCCAACTTGGCCAGCCTCTTTGAAAGGCGAGAAGGGCGAGCGCGGCCAGCGCGACGCCGAGCAGCCAGAGCAGCCGGAGAGCCGTCGGAGAGGCGTTCGGGAGGAAGGCTTCGCCGAGGGCGATCCCCAGCGCCCAGGCGACGGCGGCCCCGACGAGCGGCCGCGGACGGCTTATGATCCCATCTCATCTCACTTGCCTACTTGCTCACTCAGTTAGTCGCTCCGTCAGGCAAGCCCGCCGTCCGTCGCCGTCGGCCGGAACATGCGGTGGTTGAACCACATCCCGCCGTCCACGACCAAGTTGTGGCCGGTGATGTAGGCCGCGGCGGGCGAGACCAGGAAGAGCACGGCCCAGGCGACCTCCTCGCGCCTCCCGAGGCGTTTGAGGGGGATCGTCTCGAGCACGGCCCGCTTCGTGGCGGGGTCGCCCATCAGGCGGCGGACGCCCTCCGTGTCGTCGATGGGGCCGGGGGTGACGGCGTTGACGCGGACGTTGTAGGGCGCCCACTCCACGGCCAGGGTGCGCGTCAAGTTCAAAACGCCCGCCTTGGCCGCCCCGGAGTGGGCCACGTGCGGCGCGGCGAGCCAGGCGTAGTTCGCCCCGATGTTGACGATGCTCCCGCCGCCCTGCGCCCGCATCGCCGGGAGGACCGCCCGGCTCATGAAGAACGTCCCGTTGAGCACGATCTCGACGACCGCCCGCCAGCCGTTCGGGGTGAGCTTCTCCGCCGGGCACAGGAAGTTCCCGGCGGCGTTGTTGACGAGGATGTCGATGCGCCCGAAGCGCTCGAGCGCCCGCTCCGCGACCCGCTTGGTCTGCTCGGGGTCGCGCACGTCGGCCTGGAGGGCGAGGGCGCGCCGCCCCAGCGCCTCGACCTCCCGGACGATCTGGGCGTGGTGCTCGGGGTTGCGGCTGGCGACCACGACGTCGGCGCCGTGGCGGGCCAGCTCCCGCGAGACGACGAAGCCGATGCCCGTCCCCCCGCCCGTCACGACCGCGACCCGGCCCTCCAGGAAGCCCTCGCGAAAGACCATGCTACTCCACCACGATGTTGACCAGCTTGCCGGGCACGACGATCACGCGCTGCACCCGCTTGCCGTCCAAGCGATGCTGGACGCGCTCGAGGGCCAGCTTCTCGAGCTGCTCCCGATCCTCGCTGAGGGGGGCGGGGACGGTCATGCGGTCGCGCACCTTGCCGTTGATCTGGATCACGATCTCGCGCTCCTCAACAATGAGGGCGTCGGGGTCGGGCTCGGGCCAGCGCTGCTCGAGCACGGCGTCCTCGTGGCCGACGAGGCGCCACAGCTCCTCCGCGATGAAGGGGGTGACGGGCGAGACCATCAGGATGAGCGCCTCCACGGCGCGCTTGAACAGCGGCCCGTGCAGCCTCTCGCGCTCGCCCTTGTGGTGCTCGATGTAGTCGTGCAGCTCGTTCGTCAGCTCCATCAGCGCGCTGATGGCCGTGTTGAAGCGGAAGCCCTCGATGTCCTCGGTGACCGCCTTGATCTTCTCGTTGAGCACGCGCCAGAGTTGCTTCTCGCGGGGCGGGAGCGCCTCGCGGCGGACGGGCTCGTCGGGCGCTTGACGGACGACGTCCTGGTAGTCCCAGACGAGCGCCCACAGTCGATTCACGTAGCGGTAGGCGCCGCGGATGCCCTCCTCCGTCCACTCGATGTCCTTCTCGGGCGGCCCCATGAACAGCGTGTAGAGGCGCTCGGCGTCGGCCCCGTAGCGCTCGATGATGTCGTCGGGCGGAACGACGTTCTTCTTCGACTTGCTCATCTTGGCGACTTCCGTGAGCAGGGGCTTGCCGCAGTGGGGGCACGTCTCGTCCTCGGGGACTTCTTTAACGTGGATCCAGCCGTGCTCCACGCAGCGGTAGGCCTTGTGCGTGATCATCCCCTGCGTGAAGAGACGGGCGAAGGGCTCGTCGAAGTTCACCAGCCCCATGTCCCGGAGCGCCTTGGTCACGAAGCGCGAGTACAGCAGGTGCAGAATGGCGTGCTCCACGCCCCCGACGTACTGGTCGACGGGGAGCCAGGCGTTCACCAACTCCGGGTCGAAGATCCGCTCGTCGTCGTGAGGCGAGAGGTAGCGCAGGTAGTACCACGACGAGTCGACGAAGGTGTCCATGGTGTCGGTGTCGCGCTTGGCGGGGCCGCCGCACTTCGGGCATTGGGTCTCGTAAAACGCCGGGATCTCGGCCAGGCCCTTCTTGCCCAAGAACTCGACCTCGGGGAGCAGGACGGGCAGCTGATCTTCGGGAACGGGGACGGTGCCGCACTTCTCGCAGTAGACGATGGGGATGGGCGTCCCCCAGTAGCGCTGGCGGCTGATGAGCCAGTCCCTCAAGCGATAGCTCACGTGGCGCTGCCCGAAGCCCTCCCGCTCGAAGTGCTCGATGAATTTTTGGATCGTCTCGGGGCCGGCGGGCAGCCCGGTGAACGGCCCGGAGTTGACCATGACGCCCTTCTTTTCCTCATAGGCTTCGGTCATCGTGGCGCCGTCCAGCTCCCGGTCCTCGGGCTGCACCACGGGGACGATCGGGAGCCCATAAGCCTTGGCGAACTCGAAGTCGCGCTGGTCGTGGGCGGGCACGGCCATGATCGCGCCCGTCCCGTACGTCATCAACACGTAGTCGGCCACCCAGACGGGGATCTTCTCGCCGTTGGCGGGGTTGATCGCGTAGGCGCCGGTGAAGACCCCCGTCTTGGGGCGGTCGACCCGCTGGCGCTGGATCTCGCTCTCGGCGATGGCCCGCTCGACGTAGCGCCGCACCTCGTCCCGGCGCTCGGGCGTGGTGATCTGGTCGACGAGCGGGTGCTCCGGCGCGAGCACCATGTACGTCGCGCCGTAGATCGTGTCCGGGCGCGTGGTGAACACCTCGATGACCCCGTCGCAGTCGACGAGCGGGAAGCGGATCAGCGCCCCTTCGGAGCGCCCGATCCAGTTTCGCTGCATCGTTTTGACCCGCTCGGGCCAGTGCTCAAGCTTCTCCAGATCGTTGAGCAGCTCCTCGGCGTAGGCCGTAATCTTGAAGAACCACTGGGTGAGCTTCTTTTTCGTCACGGGGGTGCCGCAGCGCTCGCACTCCCCCTCGACGACCTGCTCGTTGGCCAGGACGGTCTCGCAGCCGGGGCACCAGTTCACCCAGGCGTCCTTCCGATACGCCAACCCGCGCTTGTAGAACTGCAGAAAGAGCCACTGGTTCCACTTGTAGTACTCGGGCTCGCAGGTCGCGATCTCGCGGTCCCAGTCGAACTCGACGCCCCACAGGCGGAACTGCCGCCGGAACGTCTCGATGTTGCGATAGGTCCAGTCGCGGGGGTGGACGCCGCGCTCGATGGCGGCGTTCTCGGCGGGGAGCCCGAAGGCGTCGTAGCCCATCGGGTTGAGCACGTTGTAGCCCCGCATAATTAGATAGCGGCAGTAGGCGTCGCCCAGGATGTAGTTCCGCCCGTGGCCGACGTGCATCTCGCCCGACGGGTACGGGAACATGTTCAAATAGTAGAACTTGCGCTGGGTGTCCCGGAGGTCGGGCTTGAAGAAGCCCTTCTCGCGCCAGAAGTCCCGCCACTTCGCTTCAATCTTTTTGAAGTCGTATCGCGGTGCCATCGTTCTTCCCTTCCCCCATTAAGCGTCAGTCGGTGTATTTTACAGCAACGCCCGCTCGCCCCGGGCGAAGCGCTCGGCCTCGTCGAGCACCCGCTGCACCTCGTCGGGGTCGCTGAGTTCGCAGTAGAGGCGCAGCAGGGGCTCCGTCCCCGAGGCGCGGAAGAGCAGCCAGCCGTCCTCAAATCTCAGTTTAACCCCGTCGAGCGTCTCGATCCTGACGACGGGCTTGCCCGCGAACGCCTTCGGCTCCGCCCGCTTGAGCTTCTCCACGACCTCGACGCGCTCCTCGAGGTGCAAATCCCGGCGGTCGTAATGGTGATCCCCCACCCGCCGCATCAGCCCGTCGACGAGCTCGCTCAGGGGCTTTTGATGGTGGGCGACGATCTCTAAGAGCAACAACGCCATGAGCACCCCGTCGCGCTCGGGGATGTGGCCCTTTACGGCGATGCCGCCGCTCTCCTCGCCCCCGATCAGCACGTCGTCCGTGAGCAGCTTCTCGCTGATGTATTTAAAGCCCACGGGGACCTCGTCGACGGGCAGACCGTACAGCTCGGCGAGCTTGAAGGCCATGTCCCCCAGCGTGAAGCTCTTCACCACCTTGCCCCTCAGCCCCTTGACGCCCGCCAGGTAATCGAGCAGCAGCGCGAAGCAGCGATGGGGGTCCACGAACTCCCCGTTCTCGTCCATGGCTGCGACGCGGTCGCCGTCGCCGTCGGTGACGACGCCGACGAGCAGGCTGCGGGCGCGTCCCCGACCGCGTTTGAGGCGCTTCGCCTCGGCGCGGAGGACGGCCTTAAGGGGCGTCAAGTATTTACGAATGGGCTCCGGGCCGTGGCCCCCAAAGTACGGGTCGCGCCCGTGGCGCACCGTGATGTGGGGGATGCCCAGCTCCTCCAGCACTTGAGCGATGTAGCCCCGTGCCGAACCGTACATCGCGTCCACGACGACCCTCAAGTTCGCCCGCTGGAGCGTCTTGGCGTCGATGAGCGCCTTCACGCGCTCCAGGAACGGCCCCTTGAGGTCGACGGTCGGGAACGGCCCGTCGTCGAGCTCGTCGTCGTTCAAAGCGGGCGGGCGCTCGGGCGTGAGGCGCTCGACGAGCTTCGTCAGCTCAGGGGGCGCGGCCCCGCCCAGCTCCGTCTTGATCTTGACGCCCAGATATTCGGGCGGGTTGTGGCTGGCCGTCACCATCAGCCCCAGGGCCGCTCGATGGTGCACCACCCCGTATGACAGAGCGGGCGTGGGGACGGGCTCCGGCGCCAGCCGCACGGGGATGCGGTGTCGTCGGAGCGCCTGGGCGAGGACTTGGGCGAACTGTCGGGCCATGAACCGCATGTCGTAGCCGATGAGGACGCCCCGCTCGGGGTCGGCGGGCGTCGCCCGCCAGCGCCTGTAGCACTCGAGCTTGAGGCGCTCCTCGCTCAGCAGGAAGCGGGCGACCCCCTCCCCCACCCGCGCGACGTTGTCGACGGTGAAGTCGCGGGCGATCACCCCGCGCCAGCCGTCCGTCCCGAACTTGATCGCCTGCGTCATCGCTATCGCCCGCCTCCGTTGTCCTCGCCCGCCGGATGGGATGAGGAGGCCCGTTCCCAGAGCACCCGGCCGTCCCGCGTGACGATCCGCTCGACGTAGGGCGGCAGCTCGAGCCCACCGCCCTGCACGACTTCAACGAGGATGTCCTCGGGAATGGCCGTCTCCAGCCAGAGGGCCTCCAGGGTCACGGCCCCGTTCTCCACGGGGATCTCCGCCAGCGCCTTCTCCACGGCCCGCTTGTACTTCTCCAGATCGAAGCGCTCCACGTCGAAGCCGACGTCCAGCACGGCCCGATCACCTGCCTCGTCGCTCGCCCGATTGATCGTTCGTTCGTTTACGCCTGCACGCGACGGTCACGGCTCACAGGCGATACTCGACGGTATATTCTACGACGGCCGTCTCCCCGGGGGCCAGGGCCACCGAGAACCCGGCCGTCCGGGCGTCCACCCGCTCGTGCGGGCGATTGGCGCTCAGGATCGTCCAGTCGCCGGGCATCGCCTCGCGGACCGCGATCTCGACGCCCTCGGCCTTGCGGTTGCTCAGCGTGAGGCGCACGGTTCGACGATAGACCCGGTCGCCGACGCGCTCCTCCTTGAGAACCGTGCGCGCGGCGACGAGGTCGAAGGCCAGCCCGGCGAAGAGCCGCACCCGCTCGCCGACGGGGGTGTGCCTCCGCAAAAGGTCCTCGCCGATGAACTGCAGGCCCTGGGGCGTGCGCTTATACAGCCGCACTAAGCCGGCGGGCAGCGGCTGCCCCCACGCCCCGGCGTTCTCGAACTCGATCCAGACCTGGACGCCGTCCCAGCGGTGGGCCTCGTAGACGTAACGCTTCTCGACGGGGACCCCTTCGGCCTTCAGGAACGCCAGCTGGATGGTCCGGCCGTCGGGCAGGGTCGCGGGGCGGCGCAGCGCGTACAGGTGATACTCGAACGCCGCCCGCGCCTCGAAGGGGGCGCCCGGCTCCGGCCCGGGCGGCGCCGGGGCCGCTTGGGCTTGCGCCTCGAGGAGCTCCTTGCGCGCCCCAAGCCCCTCGGCGACCCGGTGGAGCCGCCCCGCCACGAGGTGGAGCCGGGCGCCCTCGAAGCGCATCCCCGTGTCGTTGGAGACGGCGACCCAGCTCTCGAGGTCCAGCCGTTTCTCGTCGAGGCCGAGCACGGCGGCGTACTCCGCCCGCCAGTCCAGGCCCTCCGTGAGGTAGCTGAGGCGCACGGGCAGCGTCCCCGGCTGCCGGCTGTGGACCAGCCCGACGAGCACGGCCCCCTTCGCGGGGTCGGAGGGTGGGGCTGAGGCCGGAAAGCGAACTTGTTGAACGTCCTTCAGCGCGTACACGTGGCCCGACTCGTCCCGCAGCACGAGCCCGCCCTGGGTGCCGAGCAGCGTCCCGCGGTAGCGCCGCAGGCCGCCCGTCGTGATCACCTCGACCGTTCGCCCGATGTGGGCGTCCAACAGCGCGTCCATCGACGCGGGGGTCCACTCCACGCGTTGCTCCAGCAGCCGGAAGGGGGGAGCGGTCCGGGCGTTTGGGTCGAGCGGCTCCAGGCGCACGGAGGCCGGGAGCAGCCGCGGGCTGAGGCCCTCCAGGCGCAGCTCGATCGGCCCCTGAGCGTACAGCTCCAACGCGCGTTGCTGTTCCACCAGCGCCAGGTTTTGCCCCTGATAGATCGTGAGCGTCGTGGGCGGGGGAAGGGGTTGCCCGGGGCCGAGTCCTCGATTTAGGCCCGTAAGCCCCGGGAGCGCCGGAAGCGCCACCACTGCCAGGAGCGCGCCCACCGCGCTCCAGCGAAGGAGGCGCAGGCCGTCTCGATGTGGTCGTGTTCTCGCGCTCATGGCGATCACCTCGGGGGCATCATAGCAGACCGGGATGGGCGTGGGACAAACACGGAGTTGACAGCCCCGACGGGCGGGCTATAATAGCAACGACAAGCGAGAGGCGGGGCGGCGTCGCCAAGTGGTAAGGCAGGGGCCTGCAAAGCCCTCATACCCCGGTTCGATTCCGGGCGCCGCCTCCAGCGTTTAAGGGCGGTTAGCTCAGTTGGCAGAGC
>WFPR01000049.1 GCA_015487455.1 Candidatus Bipolaricaulota bacterium | reverse complement strand
GGGGCGTGGATCACGAGCCGGGAGCCCTCCCGCTCCCGGCGATCGACGCGCCCGACGGCGATCACGAGGCCGGTGAACATGGCGGACGGCCCATCATAGCGGGAGCAAGCGCGACAGTGCAACGCAGCAACGCAACGAGTTGCAACGTCCAGGGCGCTCGAGTAGACTGAGCCCGATCCCAAGCCAAACCCGAACGCCATGAGCGCGACGTTCACCCGAACCCCGAGGCTCGGCCCCCTGGCCGTCGCCCTGGGGCTGGTTGGGCTGCTGCTGAGCGGGGCCGCAGGCCCCGCCGTCGGTCCCACGGCCCCCGCGTTCGCCCAAGCCCCGGGCGCGGACCCAGACGCCCAGCAGACCCCGACCCTCCTGCGCTCCGAGCGCGACGGGCGTGCGGAGCTGCTCGTGCGCACCAAGCTGGCCGAGTACGTGTTCGGCGAGGACGGCGCGCTGCGCAGCGCTTATCTGCACTTCGCGCCCGTGGGCCTCGCGCCCGTCGAGCTGATCCCCGACACGGAGACGGGGCCGGGCGTCGACCCCGAGACGGGGGCACGAGCGCGCCGCTACGCGCCGGAAGCCCGCTTCCCCTTCGCGCTCCGGGGGGAGCTGAACGGCCAGCGGCTGGACGGGCTGCGCTACGCCGTGGAGAGCGAGCGCTTGGACGGGCGGCTCCGGCTGCGCTTCACGGCCCAAATCAACGGCCTTCGCCTCACGAAGACGTTCGTGCTCTGGGACAACCCCCACTACACGCTGGAGGTGGAGCTGGCGCTCGAGAACGTGAGCTCTGCCCCCCTAGAGCTGGACCAGCTGGGGCTATCCCTCGGCCGCGGCGTGGGCCGTCGGCCTGACCTTCAGCGGCAAGTCCGCTATCTGGTCGACGGCCGCGTGACGACGGAGCCGCCGGACGCGTCGGCGTCGGCATCAGCCTCAGCGGGCCGCGTCGGGCTCGAGGGCCTCGGGTTCGTGGGGGACGGGCTGGTCTTCTTCCTCAAGCTCAAGTCCAAGCCCAAGCCCAAGGCGCCGGGGCTTCCCGCGTCCGCCCCCCTTGGGCGTCCGGCAGCTCAAGGGGGGGAGCTGGTGCTCGGGCTGCCCGCGCGGACGCTGGCCCCCGGCGAGGCCCGGCGCTACGCGTTTGAAGTGTACGCGGGCCGGGCCAAGTACCCGCTGCTCAAGGCCGTCGGGCTGGGGGCGCTGGCCCCGCCGGGCTTCTTCAGCAGCCTGGTCGTCCCCGTGGTGGAGCTGCTCAACTGGCTCTATCGCCGCACGGGCAACTACGGCTACGCGATCATCCTGTTCACGCTCCTGGTGCGGGTGCTGCTCTTCCCGCTGATGCGCCAGCAGTTCCACGCCATGGCCAAGCTGGCCCGGCTGCGCCCCAAGCTCGAGAAGCTCCAGCAGCGCTACCCGACGTATCGACGCTTGAAGGAGCTCCACCCGGACTGGTCGCCGGAGGAGCTGATGCGGCGCCACCGCGAGAACCAGCAAGCCCTCCAGCAGAAGCTGATGGAGCTGTATCGCGAGGAGGGGGTCAACCCGCTGGGCGGCTGCCTGCCCCTGCTTATCCAGTTCCCCATCCTGATCATCCTCTGGCAGGCCATCCTGCAGAGCGCGGAGCTGATCCACCTCAGCCCCGGCTTCCTGTGGATGCCGGACCTCTCCCTGCACGACCCGTACTACCTGATCGTGGCGCTCACGGCCCTGGCGATGATCCTCCAGACGAAGACGACCCCGACGCTCACCCCCTCCAGCCAGGGGCCGAGCCCGTTGATCCTGACGCTCTTCTCCGTGGGCCTCATGGTGGTCTTCTTGAAGGACTTCCCCTCGGGGCTGTGGCTGTACTACTTCCTGACGACGATCCTTCAGGTCGGGCAGCAGGTCTTCATCGGCTGGGAGCTGGAGCGCCTCCAGGCCCAAACGGGCAAGGCCGACGGGGGTGGGCGCCCGGCCCCCGGCCCCTCCAAGCCTGAGCGACCATGACCGCGCCCTCGGGATCCAAATCCGGAGCGGGCCCGAAGCGGGAGGCGGAGGTGCGGGCGGCCCTGGAGGCGTACTTCCGCGGGCTGCTCGAGGCGCTGGGGGAGCCCCACGCCCGGCTCGAATGGCTCGACGAGGCCGAGGCCGAGGCCGAGAGCGCAAGCGGGGAGCGGCGCGCCTTCGCCCTGAACCTGCAGGGCGTCGAGGCCCTGCGGCGGATGGACGTCCGGGCGATCGACGCCTTGGCGTATTTGGCTGAGATTGCCGTGCGGCGCCGGACGGGCGTGGCCGTGCGCCTCCGGCTCGACGTCAACCGCCAGCGGGCGCGCCGCCTGGAGGAGCTGAAGCAGCTGGCCCTGCGGTGGGCCGAGCAGGCGCGGCTCGAGAACCGCCCGATCGAGCTGGAGCCCATGGAGGCCCAGGAGCGCAAGGCCATCCACGAGGCGCTCAGCCGCGTCCGGGGCGTGCGCACCTACAGCAAGGGCAAGGGGCCGGACCGCCGGGTCGTGATCGAGCCCGTCCCCGAGGCCTCCGACGCGGATGAAGCCCTTGAAGCGCGGAGCTAGCGCCAGGGGAGCACGAACTCCCAGTTCGGCCCGCGGAAGTACGTCCCGATGACGACCAGCGCCACGAACAGCAGGACGGAGAGGGTGAAGAGGGCGACGGTGACGGGCCGCTCGCTCAAGCGCCGGCCGGGGGGCAGCCCCCGCCGCCCGCGCGGCCCCAGCGCCTCCAGGTAAGGCTCGATGTAGGGGATCGCGAGCCAGAAGAGCACGACCAGCCCCGGCAGGATCACCCCGCCGATCGCGATCGAGTTCAAGAACCCCCCCAGGTTGGGCGAGATGGCCAGCAGTTCTTGAATGCCCAGGAAGTACCAGGGGGCCTTCTCGGGGTTGGGCGTGAAGGTGGGGGTGGCCGTCTGCTCGAGCGGCGCGTCCACGAACAGCGCGTAAATGCTTAAGCCCCCGAGCAGGAAGAAGAGGATCGCGAACGCCACGTACAGGAAGTACGGGTAGGTCAGGACCTCCTCGCGCTCCTCGATGGCCTTCGGGATGCGCTTCTCGAACGCCTGGATCATCATCTCGACGGTGCGCTCGGTGAAGGGGTGCTTCGAGGGGATCTCCTTGACGAGATCCCGCTCCAGCAGCTCGAGGAGGATCTGGCGCACCAGACGGTAGTCCGCGGGGTCGGCCTCCCCGGCGACGATCTCGTCGACCCGCCTCCGCAGGTCCTTGAGGCGCTTTAAGCCCACCCCGGACGGGAGCGGGTTGCCGTGGAAGACCAGCCGATCGGCGGCGAAGTCCAAGATGTCGGCCAGGAGCCCCGGCTCGATCTCCAGCGCCTCGGCCACCTCGTAGCCGGGGACCTCCACCTCGATGTCCTGCTCGACGAGCACCTGGCACGACAGCCGCCACTTCTTCTCGATTTGATCTTTCAGCAGATCTTTTTCGCAGGGCTTGACCTCGTCGCCGCCCTTGAGCACCCGGACGGCGCAGGTCCCGCAGGTGCAGCGGCCGTCGCAGGTCGCGGGCAGGTTGCGGTCGTAGCCGTGCTGCTGGATGACCCGCAGCAGGTTCGCCCCCGCTTCGACCTCGATCTCCTCCTGGCCGAGGATGATCACCTTGGGCATCGCGCCTCGCCTCCCCTTCCCTTCCCTTACCTCACGCCCTCCCTTGGGTCGGGAGCTGGAGCTGCAGCTCCTTGGCGAGGGCCTCCAGGCGCCGTCGGACGGGCTCGCCGCCGGGCAGGCACTTGGTCAGGGGCTCGCGCCCCTCGGCCATCGCCCGCGCGTACAAGTCGCACGTGAAGTGACCGCAGACCTCGCAGTCGAACCCCGGCAGCGCCTGGCGCAACCGGCGGGCCGCCTCGCCCATCCTCGTGACGTCCACGTGGGGCCAGCGCAGCACCAGGGGCTTGACCAGCTCGATCACGAGGTCCTGTCGCACGGGCACCTGGCACGCCAGCACGAAGCCCTGCTGGCGCTGGCGGGGGGTCAGATAGGGCCCGTACTGCTTCTCGCTCCAGGGGCCGCCCCCGTGGGCGCGCACCCGACACGCCGCGCACTGGCCCTTCCGCCCGCACTGGGCGAGCAGGCGATAGCCCGCCTCCTCGAGCGCGTCGAGCAGCGTCTGCCCCTCCAGGACGTCGATCAGGTGGGCTTGGCCGTCGTGGCGCACCTCTACGAAGTGGCGGGGCCTCGACAGCTCGCGCGCCCGGCGGGCCTCCACCCACGTCCACCACGTGACCGCCCCGAAGAGCGCGGGCGCCCAAGCCCCGGGCAGCGCGAGCACCCCGGCCCAGGCGAGCGCCAGGGCCAGCCCGATCGCCACCCCCACGGCCGCGGGGCTCCGCAGGCCGGGCGGCAAGAGCGGGAGCGAGAGGGCCAAGCGCCGGTGCAGCTCGCGCCCGGCGCCCACGAGCGCGGCCCAGCCGAGCGCGCCGACGCCCGCCATCACCAGCGTCTCGAGCGCGCCGAGCCGGGCGAGCACCGCCCCGATGAAGAGCACGCTGACGGCCAGCGAGCCGGCGGCCCACGCCCGCCCGCGGGCCATTCGCACGGCCCACGTCCACTCCCGCCGTCGCTCCTCCAGCCGCGCGCTCGTCCGCTCGCCCATCGCCTTGCACCTTCAGCTTTGCTTTTTTAGCTTTGCTGCTTGCTACTCCGCCCTGTTGACCCCGAAGGGCCGGGGGCGCGTGACGCGATCGAGCCAGGGGGTCAGCGCCGCCACGGCGAACACCCCGAAGACCACGGCGTGCCCCGGCCGCCCCGGGAAGGCCAACCCCCAGAGCAGCACGCTCAGCGCCCCGACGCCGAGCGCGAAGGCCCACTTCCCCCGGGGCGAGAGGGGGCTGACCGTCGGGTCGCCCGCCAGCCAGATCGCCCCGAGCCAGAAGCCCTGCGTCCAGAGCGCCAGGGGCCAGCCCGCGTCGAACGTCGGGTCGATCATCCCGAGGAAGCCGCCGACCAGCGCGGTGAGGAGGGCCGTCCCCAGGGTGACGCGCCCGTCCACCGCGCGCAGCGCCCAGAGCAGCGCGCCCAGGACGGCCGCCACCCAGACGGCCGGGGCCGCGGCCCCCAGCGGGACGCCCCCCTCGGGGAAGGCCCACGGGAAGAGCAGGGCCATCAGCCCGTAGGCGAGGAGCGCGGGCGCGAACGGGACCGCAAAGCCACCGAGCAGCCCCCACGCCCCCAGGCCGAGCGC
>WFPR01000048.1 GCA_015487455.1 Candidatus Bipolaricaulota bacterium | reverse complement strand
CACGTCGAGCACGAGGAAGTCGTCGTGCAGCTCCGCGACCGTCCCCTGCACGTAGTGCAGCATGAGCGCCGCCCGACCGCTAGTGTAGGGGAGGGGGGAGGAGGGGGCAAGCCTTGTCAGGCTTTATGCAGGGGGTAGGACCGCGGGCTATAATGGCGTGCCATGAAGCCCCAGGAGGTCGATCGCATGGATCGCAAGCTGGTCCTCTGGCTGGGCGTGGCGTTGCTCGTGTTGGGGGCGGCCCTGCTCACCCAGGGCGTGCTCTCCCCCCGATCGCCCCAAGGGACGCCGGAGGCGAGCGCGAGCGCAAGCGCAAGCGAGGAAGGAAACGCCGCGTCCTCGGCGAAGGCGCAGGCGCCTGCGCCCGTGCCCGCGCCGGGCCGAGGCGAAGGCGTCCGGCTGTCGCGCGAGGCGTTCTTGGACCCGATCTGGCAGGCCCGTCAGTACATTCAGCAGCACTACTACAAGCCGGAGGCCGTCGACGATCGGAAGCTGCAGCAGGAGGCCATCCGGGGGCTGGTCCGCGGGCTGGACGACCCCTTCAGCTACTACAAGACCCTCGAGGAGTTCCAGCGGTTCGAGGAGCAGCTCGAGGGCGAGGAGTACGAGGGCATCGGGGCGTACATCGGCCAGCGGGATGGCTGGATCGTGATCATCGCGCCGATCAAGGGCGGCCCGGCGGAGCGCGCCGGGGTCCGCCCCGGGGACATCGTCTTGGAGATCGACGGCGAGAGCACCCAGGGCTTCAGCGTCGACGACGCGGCCCGCCGCCTGCGGGGGCCGAAGGGCACGCCCGTCACGATCAAGGTCCGCCACCTCGACGGCTCCGTGGAGGAGATCACGATCGTGCGCGAGACCATCAAAGCCCCGCTCGTCGAGTATGAGCTGCTCCGCCCCGGGATCGGGTACGTGCGGCTGAACGCGTTCGGGTCCGCCTCGGGGCGCGAGGTGCGGCGGGCCCTCGACGCCCTCCAACGGGAGGCCGGCGGTCAGCTGGAGGGCTTGGTGCTGGACCTGCGGGGCAACGGCGGGGGGTTCCTCTCGGCGGCCAACGCCGTGGCGGGGCTCTTCCTCGACCGCGGGATGACCGTGCTGGTGGAGCGCAGCCGCGCGGGCGAGCGGGTCCACACCAGCCGCGGGAACGCCCTGCCCAACTGGCCGATCGTCGTGCTGGTCGACGAGGGGACGGCCAGCGCCTCGGAGATCGTGGCCGGGGCCATCCGCGACAACAACCTGGGCGTGCTCGTCGGCCGCCGGACCTTCGGCAAGGGCGTGGTCCAGACGACCTTTCCCCTGCCGGACGGCTCCCGCCTCTTCGTCACCACGTCGGAGTGGCTGACGCCGTCGAAGCGCCCCATCCAGGACGTCGGGCTCGTCCCCGACTTCGTGGTCGAGAGCTGGTTCCCCGCCTTCATGGCGATCCGCAGGGAGCTGCGCGGGCTGGAAGCGCTGCTGCCCGACTTCGCCGAGGCGGGCCACGCGGCGCTGCAGCGCCTGAACGACCGGCTCAACCAGATCGAGACCTACGCGGGCCAGGACGAGTACGCCAAAGCCCTCGAAGCGCTGGACGCCTTTGAGAGCGCGCTGAAGCGCGACCCCGCCGAGCTGCTCCGGGAAGCGGGCGCCGCGCCCGACGACCCCGAGAGCCTGCTCGTGGGCGAGCTGCTCAAGCGCCTGGCCCGGAGCGTTCAGGAGGAGCTGCCCGAGCTGCGCGAGCGCCTGCAGCGCAACGACTTAGCCGTGGCGCTCGAGTGGCTCGAGGGGATGCGGGGCCGGACGTGCCCCTGCGACCTGCCGCCCCCGCCCACCCCCGAGCCTGAACCCGAACCCGAGCGCGTGGGCGTGGGCGTGGGCAGCGAGCGCCCTTAACGCCCTTCGTTTCCCGTTGTAGCAGTTGTAGCAGCGATCGGGACGATGGACGTCGCGGTCATCGGGGCCGGGAGCTGGGGGACGGCCTTCGCCGCCCTGCTGGCCCGCAAGGGCCATCGCGTGACGCTCTGGGCCCGCGACCCACAACTCGCCCGCGAGATCCGCGCCCGGCGCGAGAACCCGAAATATCTCCCGGGGATCGCGCTGCCCGAGGGCCTTCGCGTCACGGCGGAGCTGGGCGAGCTGCGCGGCTTCGACGTCTACGTGCTGGCCGTCCCCTCGTTCGCGATGCGCTCGACCGCCCAAAGGCTGCGCGAAGCGCTGAACGATGACGATAAAGACGGCGCCCGCAAGGCGCTCTGGGTGAGCCTCACCAAGGGGCTCGAATACGAGCGGGTCGATCATGAGCTTATGACCATGACCCAAGTGCTCCGGGAGGAGCTCCGCCTGCCGTTAAAGAAAACGTTCGCGCTCTCGGGGCCGAGCTTCGCGGACGAGGTCGCCCGGGGGCAGCCGACGGCCGTGGTGCTCGCCGGACCCGACTTGGGGGCGGCCGCCGAGCTGCAGCGGGCCTTCATGACCGAGCGCTTCCGCGTCTACATCACGGACGACGTGCGGGGCGTCGAGCTGGGCGGGGCGGCCAAGAACGTCATCGCCGTCGCGGCGGGGATCTCCGACGGTCTGGGCTTCGGGGTGAACGCGCGGGGCGCCCTGGTGGCCCGGGGGTTGGTCGAGCTGGTGCGTTTAGGGACGGCCCTGGGCGCGAAGAAGGAGACGTTCTTCGGGCTCGCGGGGCTGGGCGACCTCGTCGTCACGGGCACCTCGGGCAAGAGCCGCAACCATCAGGTCGGGGAGCGCCTCGGGCGGGGCGAGCGCCTCGATGAGATCTTGAGGAGCATGACGATGGTGGCCGAGGGCGTCTACGCCGCCAAGGCCATTTTCCGATTCGCCCAAGCCCACAAGCTGGATCTTCCGATCATGCGGGCCGTCT
>WFPR01000047.1 GCA_015487455.1 Candidatus Bipolaricaulota bacterium | reverse complement strand
CTCGATGAACGCGAGCTTGCTCCCCCCGTCCGTGACGAGGTCCTCGACGAGCACCACCCGCTGTCCCTCCTCGAGCACCCCCTCGATCTGTGAGCCCCGCCCGTGGCCCTTGGGCGCCTTGCGGACGTAGATCATGGGCTTGCCCAGCTCATACGCGAGGAACGCGGCGAACGGGATGCCCGCCGTCTCCCCGCCCGCGATCACCTCGAAGCCTTGAAGCCCGATTCGCTCTTCAGCAATCCGGGCGAACGCTCGGGTGACGCGCTTCACGACGTCGGGAAAGGAGATCAGCCGACGGCAGTCGACGTAGACGGGCGACTTGCGCCCCGAGGCCAGCGTGAACGGCTCGTCCGGGCGGATCAGCACGGCCCCCGTCTCGATCAGCGCGCGGGCGATCTCCCTCATCTCATCGGCTTCTCGTCTTCATCCCGTTGCGGTATTGTGGGGCGAGTCTACGGGATTGACGCGGGCGGGCGCAAGGTGCTACAGTGGGGACAAACCCAGCGTGAGGCGCCCTTGAAGGAGGTTTCCATGCCGAAGCGCATCGCTCGACTCTCCCGACTGGTGAGTGCGTTGATGATCGCGGGACTGCTGCTGGGTGTCGCCTCCTCGTCGGCCTTGGTTCCCGTCGACGGGCGGGCCGCGGGGGACGGCGGGGGCGCGCCGCAGCTCCTGCCCCCGCAGGTGCTGGCCGAGCTACAGGAGCCCGCCTTCGTCATCACGGACGTCTACGGCGTGCCCCACATCTACGCCCGCAACCTGCACGACCTCTACGTGGTGACCGGCTTCGTCCAGGCCCGCGACCGCCTGTTCCAGATGGACGTCCTAAGGCGGCAGGCCAGCGGCACCCTGGCCGAGTTGCTCGGCCCCGACGCGCTCCCCAGCGACGTCCAGATGCGGACGCTGGGGATTCGCCGGGCCGCCCAGGCGAGCCTCGAGGCGATGCCCCCGGAAGTTCGGGCCGAGGCCGAGGCGTTCGCCGCCGGGGTCAACGCCTTCATCCGCTACGCCCAGGAGACGGGCCAGCTCCCGCCCGAGTACGCCCTCCTGGAGATCCAGACCGTGGAGCCCTGGACGGCCGTCGACTCGCTGACCGTCGGGAAGGCGATCGCGTTCGACCAGTCGCTGGACATCGACGCCGGGCCGACGCTCGCGTTCCTGAGCTACGTGAACGCCTTAAGCCAGATCGGGCTTGACGGGGCCGCGCTCTTCTTCGAGGATCTCTGGCGGAGCGCCCCCGCCGAGCCCGTGGCCGTCATCCCTGAAGCCCAAAAGCCCGCGACGGCCGCGCCGACCGCGCGTGGCTTCCCGGCTTCGTTAAATTCGACGTCGACGTCAGAGAAAGGGGGGCCGCGCCTTGAGGAGCTGCGCGCCCTCGCGGAGCGGCTCTCGTCCACGCCCACGACGCAGCGGCTGCTGCGGGCGTTCTGGGAGCGGCTCAAGGAGCTGGAGCGGCTGCCGATCCCGCGCCCGCTCTTCCGCCACCTGACGGCGGGGCCGGGCGAGCGCCCCGGCAGCAACTGGTTTGTGATCTCGGGCGAGCACACTCAAAGCGGGGCCCCCATCCTCGCGAACGACCCGCACCTCTCGCTGACGAACCCCGCGATCTGGTACGAGATGCACCAGGTGATTGAAGGCGAGCTGAACGTCGCGGGCGTGACGCTGCCCGGCGTGCCCTACGTGCTGCTGGGCTGCACCGAGCGCGTCTGCTGGGCGCCCACGACCAACCCCCTGGACGTCAGCGACATGTACAGGGAGAGGATCGTCGTGGACGAGCAGGGGCGGCTCTACAGCGTCTTCCGCGGCGAGCGGGAGCCCATCCAGATCGTTCCCGAGGAGTTCAGGGTGAACGTCATCGGGGACGGGCAGCCCGACACGGTCGTGCCCGCCCAGGACGAGCGGCTGCCCCGAGCCACGCTGATCGTGCCGCGCCACGGCCCCATCGTGCAGCTCGACCTCGAGGCGGGCGAGGCCCTCACGCTCAAGTTCACCGGGTTCTACCCCACCCGCGAGCTGCTCACGTTCCGCATCTGGAACCGAGCCCGCAACCTGGAGGACTTCAAGGAAGGCTTAAAGGTCTTCGACGTCGGGACGTTCAACTGGGGCTACGCGGACGTGGACGGCACCATCGCCTACTTCACCAGCGGGAAGGTGCCCCTCCGGGAGGATCTGGAGCAGGGCTTCGTGGATCTGATCCCGCCGTTCTTCGTGCGCGACGGGACGGGCGAGCTGCAGCACGAGTGGGTGCCCGAGCCGGAGCCCGACGGCGACCCCTTCCCGTTCAAGACGCTGCCCCTGGACGAGATGCCCCAGATCGTGAACCCGCCCGCGGGCTTCATCGTGAACGCGAACAACGACCCCGTGGGCACGACGCTGGACAACGACCCGCTCAACCAGCTCCGCCCCACGGGCGGGCTCTACTACTTGAACTACAGCTACGATCCGGGCTACCGGGCCGCGCAGCTGACGGCGCGCATCCGCGAGGCCCTGCGGCAGGGCCGCAAGCTCACCGTCGAGGACGCCCAGGCGTTTCTGGCCGACGTCACGGTCCGGGCGGCCATGCGGCTGGTGCCCTTCCTGCTCGACGCGATCGAGGCGGCCCGCTCGCCCCAGGCGCCCCCCGCCCTCAAGGCGTTCCTTAAGGACCCGCGGATCGCGAAGGCGGCCCAGTATCTGAGGAGCTGGAGCTTCGACACCCCGACGGGGCTGACGGAGGGCTTCGACTGGGGGAAGCCCGCGGGCGTCCCGCCGACGCCCGAGCAGATCCGGGACAGCGTCGCGACGACGATCTTCCACGTCTGGCTCGCGCGGCTCGTCGCGAACACCGTGGACGGCGTGCTCGGCGCGATCTCGCCGCGGCTCCCCAAGCCCGGCGGCCACTTCGCCGTGAAGGCGCTCATCCACCACCTGGAGAACTTTGAGGCGCTGGGCGGGAAGGGGGCCTCGGGGCTGCCCCTGTTCGCCGTGCCCGACCGGGCGAAAGCGGACCTTCCGCCCGCGGTGGCCCGCGACCTCGTGCTGCTCCAGAGCCTGAAGGAGGCCCTCGACCTGCTGGCGAGCGAGACGTTCGCGTCGGCCTTCGGCGGCTCGACGACCCTCGACGACTACCGCTGGGGGAAGCTCCACCGCATCGTGCTGCGGCACGTGGCCCGCTTCGGCGGCCCGTTCGACCTCCCGCCCGACGGCGAGGGGGTGCCCGTCGACGGCGGCTACCAGGTCGTCGACCGCTCCGATCCGAGCGTCCGCGGCGCCAAGCCCCAAGATTTTGGGTTTAAGTCGGGGCCGTCGCGGCGGTTCGTCGCCGAGCTGAGCCCCCAGGGCGTTACCATCCTGAACGTCCTAGCAGGCGGGCAGAGCGGCGTCCCCGGCGCCAAGCACTACGGCGACCAGTTCCCGCTTTGGCTCGCCAACCGGCTCCACCCGATCCCCACGGACCGACTGGCCGTCGACGCCCTTGCGGAGTCCTGGCAGGACTTCCTGCCGCTGTACCGCCGCTGACGTTGCAGAGGGGGTGAACCGGGAGGGGCGCTACAGTTGGACGTTGCGCCCCTCCCGGTTTTGCCTTACGCTCTTCACGGGCTTTACGAAAATGACTGTAAAGCATTTGCAGGCGCGCCTGCGCGCGGAGGACGAATGGCTTCAGGAGCACCTTGAGGGGCTTGTGGCGCAGTACGCCGGAAGGGTCGTGGCCATTCAGCAAGGCCGCATCGTCGCTGTCGGCAACACGGAGGCCGAAGTCTATCAAGAAGTGCGTCGCCGCAAGCTCAAGCCCATGCCGTTGGTCTTCCGCGTGCCCCGGGAAGAGGACCTTCAGGCTCTCCTGCTCAGCCCAAATGGCTCGTCGAGTGACTCGTCGAGGCGCAGGGAAGCCGATTGTGTTCGAGTATAAAAGGGTCCGTGGTCACCTTTTGCCCTTAATTCCCCTGGGCCTGCGGCTGGACCGTCGCTGGTATCCCTTAGAAGCTTACGTTGATTCTGGAGCCACTTATACGCTGTTTCACGCGGGCATCGCCGAGGGGGCAGGATTTGACTATCGAGCGGGACGGCTGATTTACGTTCAGGTCGGTGACGGTAGCTCGATTCCGACGTATCTCCACCGAGTGGAGCTGCAAATCGGGGATGTTCGGCTGTCGGCCCGGGTCGGCTTCTCCGAGAAGCTCGGGGTCGGGTTCAACCTCCTAGGGCGAGCCGATGTGTTCTCGCAATTTGAGGTCTGCTTCGACGAGCCTCAAAGGCAAATTCGCTTTACTCCTGTTGAACTTGTATAATGCGCGCCTCACGACCATGACCCGCGTCTACCTCATCCGCCACGGCGAGACGGACTGGAACCGCGACGAGATCTGCATGGGCCAGATGGACATCCCCTTGAACGAGCGGGGGCGGCGGCAGGCCGAGCGGACCGCCGAACGCCTGGCCCCTGAGCGCTTGGACGTCATCTACAGCAGCGATCTCTCGCGGGCCGTCGAGACGGCTCAGATCATCGCCCGCCGCCAGCCCCATCCCCCCGAGATCGTTCGACGTCGGGATCTGAGGGAGCTGCACTACGGCCACTGGCAGGGCTATCGCTTTGAAGATCTGAGGGAGCGCTTCCCCGAGGCGTTCCGGGAGGACGCGCCGCGCCACGCCGACCCGCTTCGCTTCCGGCCCGAGGGCGGCGAGAGCGTGCAGCAGCTCTACGAGCGGGCCGTCCGGGCCTTCCGGGAGATTTTGGCGGGCCACCCGGGGGGGACGGTCGCGATCGTGGCCCACGGCGGCCCGATCCGCCACATCGTCGAGTGGGTGCTCCAGCGGGGCGCGCCCCGCTTCCGCGACGGGGAGGCGTTCGTCAGCTTCGGGTTCGCCGTCAGCAACTGCGGGATCACGCTGATCCAGCAGGAGCCCGAGGGGCTCGTCATCCGCGTCCTCAACGACACCTGCCACCTGGAGGGGCTTTAGCTGGCGAAGCTAGCTCCGGCTCCCATCGCCCGGCTCCTCAAGCGCCCTCCGCTTTAGGGCTTTTTCTTGGAGCTTGCGCGTCTCGTCCAAGATCGTGCGGTAGATCGCGAGCAGCGCGTCGGTGCTCAGCGGCCCCAGCGCGTTGAGCTGGACGACCCGAGCCAAAACTTCGAGCTCGCGCTCGACGGAGCGGAGCGGCTCCCCCCGCGCCCGCTTGAGCTTCGCGATCTCCAGCGCGCAGCGGATTCGCTCGCCCAGCAGCTTGACGATCTGCTCGTCCAGCTCGTCGATCCGCCGCCGCCAGGCGTCCAGCCCGTCCCCCTTCATCGTCGTTGGCTCCCCGCCCCCGCGCTCGTAGCCGTGCTGCACAAGACAAGCAAGCCCGATGCAGTATAGGGCGCCCACGCCCTCAGGGGCAACCCGCGTTCGCGTTCGGGCTCGGGCTCGGGCCTGCGCCCGGCCGCGAGGGGAGCTCGAGGAAGCGCGCCAGCGCGTCGCCCACGGCTTGGGGGCGGGCGGTCATCAGCACGTGCGAGAGGCTCGGGATGACGACCTCCTCGGCGTCGGGGAGCAGTTCGACCACCCGCCGCACGTTCCGCCGCGAGAAGAGCGGGTCGAGCCAGGGCCGGATCACGAGGGCGGGCGCCCGCACGCGGGGTAGGACGCGCCCGGCGTCCCACGCGCGCAGGGCGTTGAAGTAGAGCGCCTTCAGCGCGTAGACGGGCGCTTTGAACGTCGGCCGGATCGCGTTGAGCACCCGCAGCCCCAGCTCGAAGAGCCCGTCGGGCGCGTAGAACACCCAGCGGTACAGGACCCCGAGCGAGTAGTCGCTGGCCGGGCTGATCAGCCCCAGCTTCTCGATCTCGTCGGGGTGCGCGGCGGCGTACGAGGCGACCAGCGCCGCGCCGAACGAATGCCCCACGAGCACGAACGGCCTCCGCACGTTCAGGGCGTTCACCGCGGCCCGAAGGTCGTTCAAAAGCTCCTCGACGCTGTACTCGGAGCGCGGCTTCGACGACGCCCCGTGGCCCCGCAAATCGAAAGCGATGACCCGCGCGCACGGGGCGAAGCGGCGCATCTGGGGGAGCCACTGCTCCTTCCAGCCGCCGAACCCGTGCACGAACACGATCGTCCGGGGGGCGCTTTGGCTTTGTTGTTGAGTTTGAGTCTGAGTTTGGGGCTGGGGCCCCCCGATCAGCGCCCGCAGCTCGACCCGCGGGGTTTCCGAGACGAGGACCGTCCGCTCCTCGAACTCGACCGTTGCCCCCTCCAAGCTTAAGGGAACGGGCTGCAGCGCTAGCGCTTCTTGACCTCGGGGTTCTTCCACGCGAAGAGGCCGTCGGGGTTGATCAGGCCCACCCAGACGTTCAGCGCGTACAGCTCCGGGTGCCAGAACTTCAGCGGCCGACCGTTCCGCTCGGGCTGGGCCTTCTCGGGCGCGTCGGCCTTCTGGGTCGAGCCGTCGGCGTACACCGCCTGGGCCGGGGCCTTCGGCCAGTTCGTGACCTGGAAGAGCGTCGTGTCCTTGTCGAAGGCGATAAAGCGAACACCCGCCAGCTTGAGCCTCCCCTGGTCGTCGTAGGCGTAGAGGAGCACGGGCGGGCGGTCGAACCGCGGCGGGCCCTTCAGATGCTCGGCCTTGACGTAGAGCTGCCCGATCCCCTCTAAAAAATCCCCGACTTTTTGGTAGCCGTCGGCCTCGGCCGCGTCGGGGCGCTCGTACTTTGAGACGAGCCGGGCCAGCTGGTTGATCTGGATGATCGCCTGGACGTCGTCGCTCGTCAGGCGATACTGCGTGCCGGGGATGAAGACGTCGGCGGCGAAGCGGGCGTTCGCGTCGCGCACCTCCTCGTCCGTGACGACGCCGTCGTCGATGTAATAGCTCATCCACTCGGGGACGGTGGGCTCGCCCGAGAACGTCGCGAAGTAGGGCGCCTCCGGGTGCAGGCCCTCCTTCACCTTGAGGGTGACGACGGCCTCCGCCGTGGCCCCCTTGTCATCTGTGACCCGCACCCGGACGGTGTACTCGCCCACCCCGTAGGCGCGGATCGCCTCGGGCTCCTTCGTCTCGAGGTCGAACGTCCCGTCGTTGGTGAAGTCCCACTCGTACTTTGTGATCTTCCCGTCGGGGTCCTTGGAGCCCGAGGCGTCGAAGCGGACGGCCTCGCCCAGCACGGGCTCCTCCGGACTGAAGGCGAGCCGGGCCGTCGGTGGCTCGTTGGGCGGCTCCTCGGGCTCTGGCTCGGGCTGCTCGGGTTGTTCGGGCTGTTCAGGCTGTCCCGGCTGCTCGGGCTGGGGCGGCTGGGGCTGAGGAGAGGGCGCGGCGCCCGGCCCTGACTTGGCTTGCAGCGTCGCGGTCGCGGCCGCCTCCACCGTCACGGGCCGGCCCTGCGCGTCGAGGTACTCCAGCACGAGGGGGGGCTCCCCCAGGCTGAACGAGCCCTCGCGCGCGGCGCCGACTTGATATTGAGTTCGCCAGCGCTGCCCCTCGAAGAACAGGGGCAGGTGCCACTCGAGGCGGGTCCACTTGCGGCCGGGGCTGACGCCGGGCGGGTTCTCCACGCCCTGAACGTAGACCAAGCCGTCGGGCAGGAGCTGGGTGAGGCGCAGCTCGCGGGCCACGACCCCGCGCTCGGCCCGCGCGAAGACGCTCTCCAGCACGTCGACGCTGAAGCTCCCGTAGAAGAGGCCGCCGCTTGTGCGGGCCAGCTCGTGGAGCAAGGCCCGCCGGGCGGCGGGGCTGAGCCCGATCGCGTAAATGGGGATCTCGGCCTCGCCCGCCCGCTCGGATTGCGCCCGCGGGTCGCTCCCCGCGTTGTTCACCCCGTCCGTCGGGAGCACGATCAGCTTCACGGCGTCCTTACGGCCCTTCTGCGTCAGCTCGTCGAGCGCCAGCCGGAGCCCGTCCCCCAGCGCCGTCCGGTCCCCGGGGGCCAGCCCCTCAACGATCTCCAACGCTTTGGCGTGGTCGTCCGTGAGGCCCAGCTCCAGCTTGGCCACGTCCGCAAAAGAGACGATCCCGACGCGATCCTTCGCGCTGAGATGGTGCACGAACGCGCGGGCAATCGCCCGCACGCGCTCCAGATCCACGCTGGCCGAGCGGTCCAGCGCCAGCAGCAGGTCCATCGGCGGCCCGGAGATCTCGGGACCGCTGAGCGCGATCGTCACGGTCGCGACGTCCGGCGTCCCGGTCCCCCGGACGACGATCTGCTGGGGCTCGACGCGCAGCTCCAGCTTCAGAGCCCCCTCCTGGGCGCTCATGCTCCAGCCCAAGCCGACGAGCAACAGACCGGCCCCGACGAGGAGCCCCCTCCAGCTCCAACCCCACGCTCTCTCGCGCTGCCCGGTGTGCACAGGCCATCCCCTCCTTCGGGGCGCCGTTCGCGTTTGCGTTCGCGCTCGCGCTCGTGCTCGCGCTCGCGTCGCGAGGCGACGGCGGCCCGTCGTGGCCATTCTAGCGCCGCTCGGGAGGCGGGCACAATCGCCGCTGGCCCCTTCGCGTCAGACGGATTTCCCCCGGCGACTCGACGCGGGAGCGTACGAAGGGATGCGCAATAGAACGGCAATCAGGAGGGCGGCGGCCAGGGCGAGCGCGGCGCGCGCCCAGGACGACGGCACCGTCAGCATCCCGACGGCGGTGCCCCCGAGCAGGGCCGTCAGCGCGACGCGCTTGGCCCAGCGGGGCATCGCCCTTTGGGCCTGCCAGCGCCGGATCGTCGGGCCGAAGCGGGGATGGCGGAGCAGCCGGTCGTAGAGCCGCGGGGAGCTGCGGGCGTAGCAGTACGCGGCCAGCAGCACGAAGACGGTGGTCGGCATCACCGGCAGCAGCAGGCCCACCAGCCCCAGACCGAGGCACAGGGTCCCCAGCCCGACCCAGAGGGCCCGCTTGACCCGAGAGCCCGCAAGCTTCGCGTCCGTACGGGAGTCCATGGTCCGCGTCGCCGCTCAACTCGATCAACTCAATCGAAATCAGAGTCAGGGGCAAGCCCCGGCTCCGGCCCGACGGGGGACGGGACGAGGCCGGGCTGGTCGAGGCGAAGGCCGAAGCGCTCGGCGAAGCGCTCGACCACCCGCGCCTTGACCCACGCCATCGGGACGGGGCGGCCCAGCTCGCGCGCCACCGACGTCATGACCCCGCTCTCGAAGCCGCAGGGCGAGATCAGCTCGAAGTAGCTTAGATCGACGCTCACGTTCAGCGCGAACCCGTGGTACGTCACCCAGCGCCGGACGGCCACCCCGATCGAGGCGAGCTTCCTGGGAGGGGACGTCTGAGTCCAGACGCCCGTCGCGCCCTCCAGGCGCCGGGCGGGGAGCCCCAGATCCCCCAAGGCGTCGATCAGCAGCCCCTCCAGCTCGCGCAGGTAGCGATGCAAATCTCTCAAGGGGCCCTCGAGCTTCAGGATGGGGTACCCGACGAGCTGGCCCGGCCCGTGGAAGGTCGCCTCGCCGCCGCGCTCGACCTCGAAGAGCTCGACGCCCCTGGCTCGAAGGGCCTCGGGCGATCGCTTCAGCGGCGGGGCGGCGGGGCGCCCGCGGCCCAGCGTGATCACGGGCGGATGCTCCACCAAAATCAACACGTCGGGAACCTCGCCGCGGAGGCGGCGCTCCACGAGCCGCTTCTGCAGCGCCCAGACGTCCTTGTAGGGCCGGAGCCCCAGGTCGAGCAGCCAGGCCCCTCGCCGCGCGTTTTGCTTTGAGTTCAGTCCAACGCTCACATGTGGACGAGCAGCTTCTTCGGGTCCTCGAGCAGGGCCTTGACGTCCTTGACGAACGCCGCCCCGACGTGGCCGTCGATCACGCGATGGTCGAAGGAGCAGCTCAAATTCATCACGTCGCGGATGGCGATCTCGTTGTCCATGACCACAGGGCGCTTCTTGATCTCGTGGACGCCCAGGATCGCGACCTCGGGCGTGTTGATCACGGGGGTGGCCAGCAGCCCGCCGATCGGGCCCAAGCTCGTGATCGTGAACGTCGAGCCCCGAATCTCGTCGGGCTCGATCGTCCCGTCGCGGGCCTTCTGGGCCAGGCGCTGAATCTCCGCCGCCAGCTCCAACACGCTCAAACGATCCGCGTCCTTGACCACCGGGACGATCAGACCGCGATCCGTGGCCGTCGCGATCCCGATGTGGTAGTAGCGCTTGACGATGATCTCCTCCTTCTCGTAGTCGACGTGGGCGTTGAGCCCGGGGTGCTTCTTCAGCGCCCCGATCGTGGCCTTGACGATGAACGGCAGGTACGTGAGCTTGACGCCCTGCTCCTCGGCCAGGGGGAGCAGCTCCGCCCGCAGCTTGACGAGCTCCGTGACGTCGACCTCGTCGACGTAGGTGAAGTGGGCCGCGGTGGCCTTGGCGTGGCGCATGTGGTCGGAGATGCGCTTGCGGATGCCTCGAATGGGCACGCGCTCCTCCAGCTCCTCGTAGCGGAGCGGGACGGGCCTGGGCCGCGGGCGTGGCGCTTCCACCTTCTCTTTCTCTTCGGGCTTGGGCGTGGGCGCCGCGGGCGTGGGCGTCGGGGCGGCGACGCCCGCCTTCAGCCTCTCGGCGAAGCGCCGGACGTCCTCGTCGGTGACGCGGCCGCCGGGCCCCGTCCCCTCGACCTGGGTGATGTCGACGCCCAGCTCGCGGGCCAGCCGCCGGGTGGCCGGCGTGGCCAGCACCCGCTTGCGCGTCGACGGGGGCGGCGCCGGAGCCGGGGCGGCCTCCTCCACCGCCCGCTCCCGCTCGGGCTTCTCGGGCGTCGGGGCCGCTGTGCTGGCGGCGGTCGCGGCGGCCACGGCCGCCTCGCGCTCCCGGCCGTCGCGCTTGGGGACCCCGGCTTCGCCCGCCTCGCCGATCACGACGAGCACCGAGCCCACCTTCACGACCTCGCCCTCCTTCGCCTTGATCTCCAGGACCGTCCCGGCCACGGGCGAGGGCAGCTCCACCGTGGCCTTGTCCGTCATCACCTCGACGAGGGGCTGGTCCTCCTCGACGCGGTCGCCCTCCTTGACCAGCCAGCGGACGATCTCGCCCTCGTGGATGCCCTCCCCGATGTCGGGCAGCTTGAACTCAAAGGCCATCCCTCGCTTCGCCTCCTCGCGCTCGCGGCTTGCGGGTCGTCGCCGGCCATCATACCCCATCGGCGCTCGGCTCGCTACGCGTTACCCGCTACCCGCTACGCGTAGTCGCGGGCGGGCTCCTCGCCGCGGAGCGCCCGCAGCGCCCCCTCGGCCAGCGCCCGCAGCTCGTCCTCGCCGGGATAGACATAAACGGGCGCGATCCAGCGTATTCGCGCCTTGACCCCTTCGACGACCTCGGGGCTGTGGGCCAGCCCGCCCGTGATCAGGACGGCGTCGACGCGCCCCTTGAGCACCGTGGCCATCGCGCCGACCTCCTTAGCGATTTGATAGATCATCGCGTCGAGGACGAGCTTGGCGTACTCGTCGCCCCGTTCGATGCGCCGGAGCACCTCGCGCAGCTCGCGGGTGCCCAAATAGCTGTAGAGGCCGCCCTCCCGGAAGACCATCCGCTCGACGTCCTTGAGCGTGTAGCGCCCCGAGAAGCACAGCTCGGCGAGCTTCATCACGGGGAGCGACCCGGCCCGCTCCGTCGAGAAGGCGCCCTCCTCCCGCGAGTTCGTGACGTCGACCATGCGGCCGCCCTCGTGGGCCGAGATCGAGAAGCCGCTCCCTAAGTGCGCCACGATCAGCCGCAGCTCCTCGTAGCGCTTGTCCCGCTCCTTGGCGAAGCGCTTCGCGACGGCCTTGGTGTTGAGCGCGTGCGACAGGGGCTCGCGGTCGAGCCCCTTGAGGCCCGAGAGGCGCGCGATCGGCGGCCACTCGTCCACGCTGACGGGGTCGACGACGAACGCCGGGCACCCCGCCCGCTTCGCGATCTCGTGCGCTAAAACCGCGCCCAGGTTGGAGGCGTGCTCGCCCCTCTTGGCCGCCTTAAGATCGCGCAACATCGCGTCGTTCACGCGATATGTCCCGCTCGGGAGGGGCTTGAGCAGCCCGCCCCGCCCGACCACGGCGCTCAGCTCCTCGAGCCGAACGCCGTGGGCCTCGAGCGCCCTCAGCACGCCCTCCAGGCGGACCCCGAGCTGGTCCAAAATGGGCCGATCGCGAAAGGCCTTGAGCTGCTCGTCGCCGTGGCGCAGGGTCTCCGTCCAGAGCGGCCGCTCGTCCTCGAAGAGCGCGAGCTTCGTGGACGTCGAGCCGGGGTTGATCGCCAGCACCCTGAAGCCCGTGGGGCTCATGGGGCCATCAGCACCCCCAGCGCGATCGAGTGCAGCTTGTCTTGGGCGCTCTCCACCCGCGACGGGATCAGGACGGGCACCTTCGCGCCCAGGATGACGTGGGCGCAGGTCGAGCCCCCGAAGTGCTTGACGGCCTTTCCCAGCAGATTGCCCGCTTCGATGTTGGGCACGACGAGAACGTCCGCCCGGCCCGCGACGGGCGAGCGGACGCCCTTGGCCCGGGCGGCCCACTCCAACAAAGCGTTGTCCAGCGCCAGGGGGCCGTACAGCTCGCACTCTGGAAGCTCAAGCTCGCCCCGTTGGTGGCGCCGGGTCAGCTCGTGCGCCTCGACCGTCGAGGGGATCGCGTCCGTGATGACCTCCGTGGCGCTCAGGAGCGCGACCTTGGGCCGCTCGAAGCCCAACGCGCGGAAGACCTCGACGGCGTTGCGCACGATCTGAACTTTCTCGTCGAGCGTGGGGCGCACGTTGACGCCGCCGTCGGTGATCCCGACCAGGCGCTTGCGCCCGGAGAGCGTGTCCTCGTAAACGAGAACATCGCTGAGCAGCCGCCCCGTCCGCAGACCGTGGTGCTTGTCGAGCACGGCTTTTAGCAGCTGGTCCGTGCGCAGGTGCCCCTTGAGCAGGGCGCGGACGTCGCCCGAGCGGGCCAGCCCGACGGCCTCCCGGGCCGCTTCCTCCGGCCCCTCAGCCTCCACAATCGCGCAGCCCGCCAGCGCCCGGCGCGCCTCCCCGTCCAGCCGCTCCAAGGCGGCGCGAATGGCGGCCGGGTCGCCGACGAGCACCGGCTCGGCCAGGCTTAGCCGTACGGCGTGGGCGGCGGCCTCCAGCGCGAGCGGGTCGTCGGCGGCCACCACGGCCACCCGCTTGGGGCCCCGCCCCTTGGCCCTCTCCAGCAGCTCGCTCAGCGTCCCGATCGCCTTTGCCCTCATCTTCATCGCTCGTCATCGCTCGTTCATCGCTCGGCTCGCCTCACGGCCCGCGCGCCCTCGAGCAGGCGCGCGACGTCCTCGCGCAGCTCCTCGGGGAAGCACAGCCGATCCTGCACGACGAGGCGGTTGGTCACGGCCCGGATCAGCTCCGAGTGCTCCGAAAGCTCGATCACGTTGAGGTCTCGATCGACCAGGAAGATGCCCTCGCCCACCTCCCGGGGGTCGCGCCGGAGGAGCCCGTCGCTGTACGGGTCCGAGACGGCCCGGTCGAGCACTACATAGTACTCGGGCGCGAAGCCCCGCCCGTGGGCCAGCTCCTCCAGCCGGGGCCTCAGGGCCTCGTAGCGCTCGGGCTCGATCGGGACCGTCTTGAAGATCCGTCGCCCCAGGAAGCGCCGACAAAGGTCGCTCAGGATCGGGTCGTCGCTCCGGCTCCAGGCGCGCAGCGCGTAGCTCAGCACCACGTCGTCCAGCTCCAGGAACTCCTCGGGGGTGAGCGCTTGAGGCTGCACGAGCAGCTTGCGCAGGGGCTCGGGGGCGAAGATCCCCCCGCCCTCGCCCCGGCGGAGCAGCTCGGCCGCCCGCCTCAGCACGCTCAAGATCATGGCGCCCGCGGCCCGCCCCGTCTTGTGGTGATAGACTTGCTGGTACATCGCGAAGCGGGCCAGCACGTAGCTCTCGACGGCCCGCAGGCCCTTATCGAGATCGACGGCCACCTCCCAGTCGCCGTCCCGCTCGACGATCCGCAGGCTGTGGAGCAGCCACTCCAAGTCAAAGCGGCCGTAGCCCACCCCGGTGTGGTAGCTGTCCCTCAGCAAGTAGTCCAGGCGGTCGACGTCCAGCTGGCTCGAGATGAGCTTGACGGCGAACGAGGGCTTGAAGGTCCGTTCGACGATCCGGGCGACGTCCTCCGGGAGCCGCGCGTCGTGCGCCTTCAACACGCGATGGGCCTCGCCGCCGGGCCAGCGCAGCAGCCTCACGGTCCAGCGCTCATGGGCCTCGCCCGTGAAGCCCTCCAGGAGGTGGGAGAGGGGCGGGTGGCCGATGTCGTGGAGCAGGGCGGCGGCCAGCAGCCGCTCCCGGAGCTCCTGGAGCCGCTCCGCGACCGGGCGGAAGCGCGGGTCGGCCCGCAGCCGCTCCATGCGCTCCAGGACCCGCTTCATCAGGAACGCGGCGCCCAGCGAGTGCGAGAAGCGGGTGTGGTCGGCACCGGGGTAGACGACGTAGCTGACGCCCATGAGCTTGATGGCCCGCAGGCGCTGGACCTCCCGAGTCTCGATCAGCTCCAGCACGAGCCGGTCCCGCCTGCGGTCGAAGCCCAGCAGGTTGTGGATCGGGTCGCGGAAGACCTTCTCCATCTCGGGTTGAACGCTCCCCGCCGCGCGGGGTATCATCCGGGCGCCCAAAGCCCGCGCGGCGCCTTCCTCAGCATAGCACAGAAGGGGGAGAGGACCAAGCCGATGGCCAAGTATCAGCACGTTCGGGTGCCCGACGAGGGCGAGCGGATTCAAGCTCAAGACGGTCGGCTGGTGGTGCCCGATCGGCCGATCATCCCGTTCATCGAGGGGGACGGCATCGGGCGGGACATCTGGCGGGCGACCAAGCTCGTGCTCGAGAGCGCCGTCGAGAAGGCGTACGGCGGCCGAAAGAAGATCGTCTGGATGGAGCTGTACGCGGGCGAGAAGGCCCAACGCGTCACGGGCGAGGTCCTGCCCCAGGAGACGCTGGAGGCCATCCGCGAGTTCAAGGTCGCGATCAAGGGGCCGCTCACGACCCCCGTGGGCTCGGGCTTCCGCAGCCTCAACGTGACCATCCGCCAGGCGCTCGACCTCTACGCCTGCGTCCGGCCGATCCGGTACATCCCCGGCGTGCCGAGCCCGGTCAAGCACCCCGAGCAGGTCGACTTCGTGATCTTCCGCGAGAACACGGAGGACGTCTACGCCGGGCTCGAGTGGGAGCGCGGCACCCCCGAGGCGAAGAGGCTCATGGAGTTCTTGAGGGACGAGTTCGGCGTCCAGATCCGCCCCGACTCGGGCGTGGGGATCAAGCCCATCAGCGAGTTCGGGACCAAGCGCCTGGTGCGCAAGGCCATCCAGTACGCCCTTCAAAACAAACGCAGACGGGTCACCCTGGTGCACAAGGGCAACATCATGAAGTACACCGAGGGGGCGTTCCGCCAGTGGGGCTACGAGCTGGCCGCCGAGGAGTTCCCCGAGGTCACGATCACCGAGGCCGAGCTGTGGGAGGAGCACGACGGCCGGATCCCCGAGGGCAAGATCCTGATCAACGACCGCATCGCGGACATCATGTTCCAGCACGTGCTCACCCGCCCCAAGGAGTTCGAGGTGATCGCGACGCCCAACCTGAACGGCGACTACCTGAGCGACGCCTGCGCGGCCCAGGTCGGCGGCGTCGGGATCGCGCCGGGGGCCAACCTCGGCGACGAGCTGGGCGTCTTCGAGGCCACCCACGGCACGGCCCCCTCCCACGCCGACAAGGACGAGGCCAACCCCACCGCGCTCATCCTGTCGGGGGTCCTGATGTTCGAGTACCTGGGCTGGCCGGAGGCGGCCCGGCTCATCCGCGAGGCGCTCGCCCGCACGATCCAGCAGAAGCGCGTGACGTACGATCTGGCCCGCCTCATGGAGGGCGCCACCCAGCTGCGCACCAGCGAGTTCGCCCAGGCCGTCGTCGAGAACATGGACGCCGTCCTCGCGGGCGCCCCGACGCCATGACCGAGGGCCAAAGCCAAAGCAGCAAGAGCCCCCGCGTCAACGTCGTCGAGCCCGTCCCGGCCGACGGGCGCTTTGCCTTAGTCGACGCCCACATGCTGGGCCTGAAGGGCTACGGGGGGCTGTACGTTTTGAAGGCCCCGAAGCCCGCGATCGTGGAGACGGGCTTCTCGCACACCGTCCCCAAGGCGCTCCGAGCGCTGGACGAGCTGGGGATCGCGCCCGAGGCCGTCGCCTACATCGCCGTCACCCACGTCCACATGGACCACGCGGGCGGGGCGGGCTTCCTGGCCGAGCGGTGCCCCAACGCCCAGGTGATCTGCCACCACGTCGGGGCGCCGCACCTCGTCAACCCCGAGAAGCTCCTCAAGAGCGTGCAGCGGGCCGTCGGGCCGCTGTTCCCGTACTACGGCGAGATGAGGCCCGTGCCCGAGGAGCGCGTAATTGCTGTAAGGGGCGGCGAGCGGTTTGAGCTGGGCGACGGCTACGCCTTGGAGGTCATCGACGCGCCGGGCCACGCCCCCCACCACGCCTGCTTCTACGAGCCCCGCACGAAGGGCTTGTTCACGGGCGACGCCGTCGGGATCTACCGCCGGGAGGTCGGGTTCATCCTGACCACCCCGCCGCCGTCGTTCCACTTTGAAGACAGTCTAAAGACGCTCGACGCGCTGCGGCGGCTCGAGCTGAAGTGGCTCTACTTCACGCACTACGGCGCCCACCCCGAGCCCTACGCGCTCATGGACGAGTACGAGCGGCGCCTGACGGCCTGGGTGGCGGCGATCGAGGCCGCCTGGCGCGAGCTCGGGGGCGACGAGGCGGCCGTGATCGAGCGCTTCGTGCGGGAGGAGTCGGGAAGCGAGCTGGCGCGGGTCTACCCGCCCGAGGTGCTCCGGGCGGAGATCGCGATGAACGTCACGGGCGTCCTGCTGTACCTCAAAAAGCACCGCTCCCCTCCTTCGTCATGATCGCGCAAGCCCACGCACGGTTGTGACGATGACCGAGCCCCGCGAGCCCTTAGGCTTAGCTTTAGAGATCGAGGTCCGCGTGCGGGACGCCCGTCGCAGGCTGAGGTGGGCCTGGCCCGCCCGGCTGCTGGCGCGCGAGCCCGAGGACGAACGGCTCGTGCTCTACGGCGACTGGGAGCGCCCCCTGCGCCGCTTCAAGCTTGAGCCTGGGCGTGAGCCTGCTGAAGGGGGTGGCGTCGAGACCGTCGGGATCATGTCCAACCGCTCGTTGGAGTTCTACGAGCTAAGGAAGCCCTACGCCGTGGCGGCCCTCCTCGCCCGCGACTGGGCGCTCCAGGAGTACTACGCCCGCGTGACCTTGCCGCCCCAGTACGACGAGGCCGAAGGGACCCTCACGCTCGTCTCGCTGGGCTTCGACGTGCAAGTCCGTCCCGTCCACGACGACGGCGATCTCGATTATGAGATTTTGGAGCACGAGCCCCCCGAGGACCCCGACGAGCAGGGCCTCGCCCGCGAGGCCCTGCTCGAGCTGATCGAGCTGATCGAGCGCCGCGAGGGCCCCTTCGACCCTCGGGCCCTCGCCCCCTACGTCGAGAAGGCCCGCAAGCTCTTTTAACCCCCGAGCGCCCCGCCCCCGAATGCAACCCGAACCCGAATGTAATGCGCAATACTTGACAGGCGGGCGCGACATCGAGTAGGGTCAAGTCCCCTCCCTAGGGGTCATCCCCGCGGAGGAGGGCTTGGCCTGAGCGCGTGAACGGACCCGGTTTAGGGGATCTCCGTAGGACGCAGGAGGGGCCCCGACAGGAGAGAAGGGGGGCCGCACAAACACAAAACCCTGGTAGCCGGATGCCGGATTTCGGTGCCCCTCACGGGTAAGGCGCTCCTACCCTCAACGGCCAAGCTCTCCTCCCCGTTTCAATCACGTCAAGCCCGAGCCGCCGTGGCCGTGGAGGGACAGGGGCTCGAAGCGCGCGAGGAAGTGCCGCAGGGGGCCGGAGCCCGCGACGAGGCGCAGTCCCCGGAGCGCGTCCCGGCGCTGGGCGATGGCGCCCAGCGCGTCGGCCACGACGCTCAAGTGCTCGTCGGTGTAGACCCGCCGCGGGATCGCCAAGCGCACCAGCTCCAGCTCGGGGTAGACCGTCTCGCCCGTGTCGGGGTCCTCGCGGGCGAAGGCGACGCTCCCCAGCTCGACGGCCCGCACCCCCGCCTCCCGGTACAGCTCGACCACCAGGGCCTGCGCGGGGAACTCGCGCTGGGGGAGGTGCGGCAGGAAGCGCTTCGCGTCGACGTAGACGGCGTGGCCCCCGACGGGCTCGACGATGGGCACGCCCTTCGCCTTGAGGCGCTCGCCCAAGCGGCGCACCTGCTCGACCCGATCGTGCAGATATTGCAGGTCAAGCACCTCGCGGAGGCCGCGGGCCAGCGCGGCCAGGTCCCGCCCCGCCAGGCCCCCGTACGTCGGGAAGCCCTCGAACAGGATGAGCTGCTCCACGGCCCGCTCGTGCAGCTCGGGGTCGCGCAGCGCGAGCAGCCCGCCGATGTTCACCAACCCGTCCTTCTTGGCGCTGATGAGCGCGCCGTCGGCGTAGCTGAACATCTCTTTGACGATCTCCGCGATGGTCCTTTCGCGGTAGCCGGGCTCGCGCTCCCAGATGAAATACGCGTTCTCGGCGAAGCGCGCCGCGTCCAAAAACAGAGGGACGCCGTGGGCGTGGGCCACCTCGCTCACGGCCCTTATGTTGCTCAGCGAGACGGGCTGGCCGCCGCCCGTGTTGTTCGTGACCGTGAGCAGCACGAACGGCACCCGCTCCCCGTGCTCCTTGAGGAGCGCCTCGAGCTTGTGGACGTCCATGTCGCCCTTGAAGGGGTGTGGGCTCTGTGGGTCATAAGCGTCTTCGATCGCCAAATCGACGGGCTCGCCGCCCTTGTGGAGGACGTGCGCCCGGGTCGTGTCGAAGTGCATGTTGTTCGGGACGACGTCGCCCGGCCGGATCAAGCACGAGAAGAGCACGTTCTCGGCACCGCGGCCCTGGTGGGTGGGCAGCAGATAGTCAAAGCCCAGGACGTCCCGCACGGCCTCCTGAAGCTCGAAGAAGCTCCGGCTGCCCGCGTACGCCTCGTCCCCCTGCATCAGGGCGGCCCACTGGGCCTGGCTCATCGCGCCGGTCCCCGAGTCCGTCAACAAATCGATGTAGACGTCCTCGGAACGCAGCCGAAAGACGTTGTAGCCCGCCTCTCGGAGGCGTCGCTCGCGCTCGGGGCGTGACAACAGACGGATGGGCTCGACGACCTTGACCTTGAACGGCTTGTACCACTCGGGCTCCATCGCGCTTGGTCAGCGTCAGCTCGAGCGCGCGCGATCGCGATCCTCGCCCACGAGGAACGGGCGCACGATGTCGATCGGCAGCGGGAACACGATGGTGGTCGTCTGCTCCGAGGTGATGTCGAGCAGCGTCTGGAGGAAGCGGAGCTGGATGGAGGCGGGCTGCTGCTGCATGATGCGGGCGGCCTCGGCCAGCTTCTCGGCCGCCTGGAGCTCGCCGTCGGCGTTGATGATCTTGGCGCGGCGCTCCCGTTCGGCCTCGGCCTGGCGGGCGATCGCCCGCTGCATCTCCTGCGGGATGCGGACGTCCTTGATCTCGACGGTGCCCACCTTGATGCCCCAGGGGTCGGTGTGCTCGTCGATGATCGCCTGCAGGCGGCGGTTCAGCTTCTCCCGCTCGGCCAGCAGCTCGTCCAGCTCCGCTTGGCCGAGGACGCTGCGCAGCGTCGTCTGCGACAGCTGGTTGACCGCCTGGAAGTAGTCCTCGACCTCGACCACGGCCTTGCTGGGGTCGACCACCCGGAAGAAGACCACGGCGTTCACCTGCACGGGGACGTTGTCCTTGGTGATGACCTCCTGGGGCGGGATGTCCAGCGTCACGACCCGCAGGCTCACCTTGACCATCTTATCGACGATGGGGATCAGGAAGAACAGCCCGGGCCCCTTGGCCCCGATCAGCCGACCGAGCCGAAAGATGACGCCCCGCTCGTACTCCCGCACGATGCGGATCGCGCTCGCCAGCACCACCACGACGAGCGCGACGATGAGCGCGATCGTAAAGCTCGTCACGCCGACACCCCCTTGAAGGACCTGGAAGAGCAGCTCGCGCACGGGCGGCAGCTGCACCAGGACGGCCAGGATCGCCAGCAGCGCCCCCGCCAGCGAGATCCCCGAGCCGCCCCCGCCGCCGCTGCCGTTTCCGCCCTCGCCGTCCGGACGACCGTTCATGGCCGATCCCGCGTATTATGAGCGATTCCCCCGTCGAAGTCAATCGTTCGGGCTTCGGCGCTGGGGCCTGAGGCGCCCCTGGCTCGCCTCGGGCGAGGGCGGCGTTGACCGTCATAGCGCTCGAGGGATACAATCCCCGCCGTGAGGGACCCGGCCATGGACGCGCAGCGGACGCCCCTCGTCGTCGCCAACTGGAAGATGCACAAGACGATCCCCGAGGCCCTTCGGTTTTTGGACGCGTTCCTGCCCGCGCTCGAGGGGCTCGGCGCCCAGGGCGCGCCGGGGGTAGGGAGGGTGGTGGAGGTGGCGATCGCGCCGCCGTTCACGGCCCTCCAGGCCGTCGGGGCGCGCTTGCGCTCCGCGACCGCGAGCATCGGGCTCGCCGCCCAGAACGTCCACCCCGAGCCCCAGGGCGCCTACACGGGCGAGGTCTCCCCCGTGATGCTGAGCGACCTGGGCTGCCGCTACGTGATCGTGGGCCACTCCGAGCGGCGGCGGCACTTCGGCGAGGACGACGCGTTCATCAACAAGAAGCTGCTCGCGGCGCTCCGGCACGGGCTGGGGCCCATCCTGTGCGTGGGCGAGACGCTGGAGGAGCGCCGCGCCGGGCGGACCCAAGGCGTGCTGGAGCGCCAGCTCCGCGGGGCGCTGGCGGGCTGCCCGCCCGAGGGCGCCGAGCGGCTCGTGATCGCGTACGAGCCCGTCTGGGCGATCGGGACCGGGGTGGCCGCCTCCCCCGACGACGCCCAGGAGGGCGCCCGCTTCGTCCGGGAGCTCCTTCGGGAGCTGTACGGCGAGGCGGTGGCGGGGCGGGTGCGGGTCCAGTACGGCGGGAGCGTCCAGCCCGGGAACGCCTACGAGCTCATGGTCCGACCCGACGTTGACGGGGCGCTCGTGGGCGGCGCCTCCCTCGACCCCGAACAGTTCGCCCAGATCGTCGCCGAGGCGGCCAAGGCCGTCCAAGCCAAGGGCTAAAAATGCCCGAGCTTCCCGAGGTCGAGACGATCCGCCGGGCGCTCGAGCCCCAGCTCCTCGGGCGCAGGCTCGCCCATATCGACGTGCTGGAGCGGGTGCACCTGCTCAAGAACTGCACCCCCGAGGCGCTTCAGGAGCGCTTGGTGGGGCGGCGGCTCACGGCGCTCGGGCGCCGCGGCAAATTTTTGATCTTCGAGTTCGGGCCGTGGGCGATGGTGCTCCACCTGCGCATGAGCGGGCGCCTGCTCTGGACGCCCGCCCGCCACACCCGCTTGGTCTTGCAGTTCCGCGATGAGGAGGAGCAGGGGCGCGCGCTCTATCTGGACGACGCCCGGCGCTTCGCGTCGCTGTATCTCGTCAGAGCCGACCAGCTCGATGAACAGAAGCCCCTAAAAGATCTGGGCCTTGAGCCGCTCACGCCCGCGTACACGTGGGCAGCGTTCCGCCGCCTGCTCGACTCGGAGCGGGAGGTCAAGCGCTTGTTGCTCGACCAGACGAGGCTCGCGGGCCTGGGGAACATCTACGCCTGCGAGGCGCTCTTCGAGGCGGGCGTCCACCCGCGGAAGCCCGCCCGGGCCCTCTCGCCCGAGGAGGCGAGGCGGCTCTTCGAGGCGATCCCTCGGGTGCTGCGGCGGGCGCTCCGGGCGGGCGGGACGTCGTTCGACCGCTACCGGCGGCCCGACGGCTCGATCGGGCGCTTCCAGGAGGAGTTTCGCGTCTACGGCCGCGCCGGGGCGCCCTGCCCCCGCTGCGGGGCGCCCATCGAGAGAATCACCCAAGGCGGGCGGAGCAGCTTCTTCTGCCCGCGGTGCCAGCCGTTCTGACCAAACATCCCTTGACAGCGGGGGACAAGGCCGTTATCATCCCCAGCGGTTAGCAGTCCAACAAGGAGAGTGCTAAGCCGTGGACGCCCGGAAGCGCCTGGTGCTCAAGGCGATCGTGGATCACTACATCCGGACGGGGCGGCCGCTCAGCTCCCAGGCCCTGCTCCGCAAGCACGATTTGGGCGTCTGTTCGGCCACGATCCGCAACGATATGAAATACCTGGAGCGGCAGGGCCTGATCACCAAGGCGTACAGCTCGGCGGGGCGGGTGCCCACGGAGAAGGGCTTCCGCTTCTTCGTCGACTGGCTCCTCGAGCTGGGCGAGCTGACCCACCCCGATCAGCACGCCATCACGGAGAGCTACCGCGTCCGGCGTCAGGAGATCGAGCGCCTGCTGAGGCAGACGGCGCTCCTGCTCGCCAACGTGAGCGGGTACGCGGGGTTCGTGCTCGCCCCGCGCCTGGAGGAGTCGCGCCTGGAGTCTGTCGTCTTCGCCAAGCTGGACGCGGAGCACGCGCTGGCCGTGGTCGTCTCCGAGCTGGGGATCCTCGAGCACCGGGTGATCCCGACGCGCCTGAGCGACGCGGCGCTCCGCGAGGTCGGCGCGCTGCTGACCGAGCGCCTCCGGGGGAAGCGCCTCGACGAGGCGCGCCGCGAGGCGCGCCGCTTCGCGGAGGCCGAGGGCTGGCACGACCCCCAAGTGCAGACGGCCTTCGCGCTGCTCCTCGAGGCGCTGGAGCCCCGCCCGGGGCGCCGCCTCTACGTCGAAGGGCTCTTCAACCTGCTGAAGAGCCTCGCCGACGAGGGGCATCGGCTGGAGGACGTCCGCGAGGTCGTCCGCCTGCTCGGCGACCCCGAGCGCTTCGGGCGCTACCTCGAGGCGCAGACGGCCCACACCCCCAACGTCCAGGCGCGCATCGGCTCGGAGAACGACTTGCCCGAGCTGGCCCCGTGCAGCCTGGTGTTCCGGGGCTACCGCCCCTCGGGGGCGCTGGGGGTGCTCGGCCCCGTCCGCATGGACTACGGCAAGGCGTTCTCCCTCACGACGTACATCGGGAACCGCCTCGAGGCCATCCTCACCCTCAGCCATGGGCATGGCCACGGCCGGAGCGTCGAGGAGGCCCTCGAGGTGGAGGGGGAGGTGAGCCGGTCGTGACCGACGCCGAGAAGGACGCAGAGAAGAAGGAGGGGCAAGCTCAAGCCCAAGCCCAACAAGCTCAACAAGCTCAGCAAGCGCAGGGCGACGAGCTCGAGCGGCTGCGCGGGGAGCTGGAGGCGCTGCGGCGCCAGCTGGCCGAGAAGGACGAGCAGGTCAAGGCGCTCACCGACCGCTTGAAGCGCCTCCAGGCCGACTTCGAGAACTACAAGAAGCGCGTCGAGCGGGAGCGGGAGGAGTTCGCCCGCCTCGTCGAGGATCGCTTCCTGCTCAAGATCCTGCCCATCTACGACAACATGGAGCGGGCCTTCCGCGCGTACGACCACAACAGCGACAAGGACTCGTTCATCGAGGGGATGGAGCGGATCTTCGCGCAGTTCAGCGACTTTTTAAAGGGCGAGGGGGTGCGGCCCATCGAGGCGCTGGGGCGGCCGTTCGACCCGCTCCTGCATGAGGCGCTGCTCGCCGTCGAGACCGACGGCCCGCCCAACGTCGTGCTCGAGGAGTTCGAGCGCGGGTACCTAAGGGCCGAGCGGGTGCTCCGCCCCAGCCGGGTGAAGGTCAGCAAGAGGCGGGAGCGGGCCGAGCCCCCTTCACCGCCGCCAACCCAGCCGCAGGCGGCGAACGGCCGGACTCGCGCGAGCTCGAACGGGGAGAGGGACGGGGACGAGAACGGGAATGGGAAGAACGGGAACGAGCGAAAGGGGTGATGGCCGATGGCGAAGGAGAAGATCGTGGGGATCGATTTGGGCACGACGATGTCCGCCCTGGCGGTGGTCGAGGGCGGCAAGCCCGAGATCGTGCTGAACGCCGAGGGCGAGCGGATCACGCCCTCCGTCGTCGCGTTTACAGAGGACGGGGAGCGCCTGGTGGGGACGCTGGCCAAGCGCCAGGCGATCACCAACCCCGAGCGCACCGTCATGGAGATCAAGCGCAAGATGGGGACGAACCACCGCGTCAAGATCCAGACGAAGAAGTGGACCAAGGAGTTCTCGCCCGAGGAGATCTCCGCGATGATCCTGCAGAAGCTCAAGAAGGACGCGGAGGAGCGCCTCGGGCACCCCATCAAGAAGGCCGTGATCACCTGCCCGGCCTACTTCGACAACCTCCAGCGCCAGGCCACCAAGGACGCCGGGAAGATCGCCGGGCTGGAGGTGATGCGGATCATCAACGAGCCGACGGCCGCGGCGCTCGCCTACGGCCTCGATAAAGAAAAAGACCAGACGATCCTCGTGTACGATCTGGGCGGCGGGACGTTCGACGTCTCGATCCTCGAGATCGGGGAGGGCGTCTTCGAGGTGGTGGCCACCGGCGGGGACAACCAACTGGGCGGCAAGGACTTCGACGAGCGCATCATGACCTGGCTCATCGAGGAGTTCAAGGAGGAGACGGGCATCGACCTGCGTCAGGACCCCGCCGCGCTGCAGCGCCTCAAGGAGGCGGCCGAGAACGCCAAGAAGGAGCTGTCGTTCAAGCAGGAGACCGTCATCAACCTGCCGTACATCACGGCGGACGCCTCCGGCCCCAAGCACCTGGAGCGCAAGCTCACCCGCGCCCGCTTCGAGAGCATGATCAACGACCTCCTCGAGCGGACCATCGACCTCGTCCACCAGACGCTCAAGGACGCCAAGATGACGGAGAAGGACATCGATCAGGTCGTGCTCGTCGGGGGCTCGACCCGCATCCCGAAAGTTCAAAAGCTCATCGAGGAGGCGATCCCCGGCGGCAAGGTCAACAAGGAGATCAACCCGGACGAGGTGGTGGCGCTGGGCGCGGCGCTCCAGGGGGCCGTCCTGGCGGGCGAGATCGACGAGATCGTGCTTCTCGACGTAACCCCCTTGACGCTCTCCGTCGAGACCCTGGGCGGGATCGCCACGCCCATCATCGAGAAGAACACCACGATCCCCTGCGAGAAGACGAAGATCTTCACCACGGCCGAGGACGGCCAGACGACCGTGGACATCCACATCGTGCAGGGCGAGCGGAAGCTCGCCAAGGACAATCGCAGCCTGGGGCGCTTCCAGCTGACGGGCATCCCGCCCGCGCCGCGCGGCGTGCCCCAGATCGAGGTGAAGTTCAGCATCGACGCCGACGGCATCCTCCACGTCAGCGCCAAAGATTTAGGAACGGGCAAGGAGGCCGGGATCGTGATCAAGGAGACGTCCCGGCTCAGCGAGGCCGAGATCGAGCGGATGCGCCGCGAGGCCCAGGAGCACGAGGAGGAGGACCGCCGGAAGGTCGAGGAGATCGAGACGCGCAACCAGGCGGACTTCCTCGCCTACAGCGTCGAGAAGACGCTCAAGGAGCTGGGCGACAAGGTCGACGCGGGCACGCGCGGGCGTGTCGAGGCCAAGCTCAACGAGCTGAAGGAGCTGCTCCAGAAGGAGGCCTCCGTCGCGGAGCTGCGGCGGGCGATGGAGGAGCTGCGCGAGGCGTCGCTGGCGCTCGGCCAGCAGGTCTACCAGCAGACGGCCCAGGCCACCGCGGCGGGCTCCGGCGACGGCACGGGCCCCGACGGCCAAGGGCCGCAGGCGCAAGCCCAAGCTCAAACCCAGAAGGGCGACTACGTCGAGGCCGAGTACGAGAGGGACGACGACTCGAGCTCGAAGCGCTGAGCACCCGACGCGCCTGCCTGGACGCGCTAGATTAAAGTGACCCGCGCCCGCCACGCGCGCGCGGGGCGAGGGACGGACCATGGCGGTCAAGAAGGACTACTACGAGATCCTGGGCGTCCCCCGGGACGCGACCCAGGAGGAGATCAAGCGGGCGTACCGCCGCCTGGCCAAAAAATATCATCCCGACGTGACCAAGGACCCCGAGAGCGCCCAGAAGTTCAAGGAGATCGCGGAGGCGTACGAGGTGCTCTCGGACCCGGAGAAGCGGGCCCAGTACGATCGATTCGGCCACGTCGGGCCGGAGCAGGGCTTCGACTTCGACATCCGGGACTTCCGCCGGGCGCGGGAGACGTTCGAGGAGTTCTTCGGCGGCGGCTGGGAGGACCTCTTCGACCTCTTCTTCGGCGAGGGCGTCAGGACGAGAACCCGAGCCCGGCCCCGCACCCGCGCCCGGCGGGGCGAGGACTTGGAGTACAAGCTGCGGCTGACGCTGGAGGACGCGGCCCAGGGGACCCGCGTCAAGGTCACGGTGCCCCGTTATGTCATCTGCGACCGCTGCGGCGGGACGGGCCGGGAGCCGGGCACGGGCGTGCGGGCCTGTCCCCTGTGCGGGGGCACCGGTCAGGTCGAGCACCGCCAGCGGACGCTCCTCGGCACGTTCGTGAACGTCCAGACGTGCGGGCGCTGCGAGGGGACGGGCGAGCTCATCGAGGAGCCCTGCCGCAAGTGCGGGGGCAAGAGTCGGGTCTGGGAGGAGAGCCGCATCTCCATCAAGGTGCCGCCGGGGGTGGACACGGGCTCCCGATTGAAGCTCACGGGCGAGGGGAACGCCGGGCTCTTCGGCGGCCCGCCCGGCGACCTCTACATCGTGGTCGAGATCGCGCCCCACGAGGTCTTCACCCGCAAGGGCGACGACTTGTACTGCGAGGTGCCCATCACGTTCCCGCAGGCGGCGCTGGGGGCCACCGTTAAGGTGCCGACGCTCTTCGGCGAGGAGGAGCTGACCATCCCGCCGGGGACGCAGTCGGGCGAGACGTTCGTGCTGCGCGGGAAGGGGATTCCGCACTTGAGGGGCCGCGGCCGGGGCGACCAGTACGTGACGGTCAAGGTGGTCACGCCCAAGCGCTTGAGCCGCCGGGTGCGCCAGCTCCTCGAGCAGCTGGACCGGGAGCTGGCGCCGGAGCTGGAGGGAGGCTCCTAAAATGGCCCTTCAAGGGGGAAGGCTCAAGTCGTACACGTTTAAGGTCGTTCTGGAGCGGGACAGGTGGCCGGACGAGCCCGACGAGAAGGCCGTCTGGCGCGCCTACGTGCCGGCGCTCGAGCACAGGGGGGCGTCGACCTGGGGGTATACCCGGGAGGAGGCCCTGCAAAACCTCCAGGAGGTCCTTCAAGCCATCGTTGAGGAGATGACGAGGGAAGGGCAGGCCATCCCTCCTGAAGCGCTCCTGCAGGAGTCCGACGGGCCGTTGATCACCGTCGTGACCGCCTCCTGATGTTCGCTCAGCGTTCGCAAACAAGCCCAAAACGCTTAAATCCATGATTGGAGTGCAGGCGCGTTGGACTGAAGAAGATCTCAAACGGCTCAAGCTTTTAAAGTAAGCTCTTGTAAGGCTTTTTTGATTGCCTCGAGCGCCCTCCGCCGGTGGCTGATGCGGTTCTTGACCTCGGGGCCGAGCTCCGCCAGGGTTCGCTCATAGCCCTCGGGGATGAACACGGGGTCGTAGCCGAAGCCGTGCGTCCCCCGGGGCTCCGTGGCGATGCGCCCGCGCAGCTCCCCCTCCGCCACGAGCTCGCGGCCGTCGGGGCCGGGGAAGCGGACCACGGCCACGCAGACGAAGCGGGCGCCCCGCCGCTCCTCGGGGACGCCCTCCAGCCTTGCTAAGAGCTTTTGGACGTTCTGTTCGTCGGTAGCGCCCTCCCCGGCGAAGCGGGCGCTGCGGACGCCGGGCGCGCCCCCCAACGCTTCGACTTCAAGTCCCGAGTCCTCGGCCAGGACGGGCAGGCCCGTCTCCTCCGCGATCGTCCGGGCCTTGAGACGGGCGTTCTCCAGAAAGCTCCCCCCCGTCTCGGGGACGTCCGAGAACGGACGATCGTCGACGGTGAGCAACTCGACGTCGGGGAGATCGTTATCGTTGAGGATGGCGAGGAGCTCGCGGACCTTGCCGCGGTTCTTGGTCCCGAGGAGGAGCTTCATGGGTCACGAGCGGGCCTCGCGCCGCTCGATCATGGCCGTGACGCCCTGGAGCTGCAGCTCGCGGGCGAAGTGGCAGGCGGCGAAGTGGCCGGTCCCCGTGACGTCGACGAGCTCGGGCGTCTGGGTGCGGCAGACCTCCCAGCCGTTCCTGTTGTAGTAGGGGCAGCGGGGGTGGAAGACGCAGCCCGAGGGCGGGTTCACCGGGCTGGGGACGTCACCCTCCAGGATGATGCGCTCCAGCTTGACGTCCGGGTCGGGGACGGGGACGGCCGAAAGCAACGCCTCCGTGTAGGGGTGCTTCGGGTTCTGGAACAGCTCCTCGGTCTCGGCCATCTCGACGATCTTGCCCAAATACATCACGGCGACGCGGTCGCTGATGTGGCGCACCACGCTCAGGTCGTGGGCGATGAAAAGATACGTCAGCCCGAACTCCTTCTGGAGATCCTCGAGCAGGTTGATGACCTGGGCTTGGATGGAGACGTCGAGGGCGGAGACGGGCTCGTCGCAGACGATGAGCTGGGGGTCGAGCGCCAGGGCGCGCGCGATCCCGATGCGCTGGCGCTGGCCGCCCGAGAACTCGTGGGGGTAGCGCTTCATGTAGGCGGGGTTGAGCCCGACGGCCTCCAACAGCTCGCGGACGCGGGCCTCGCGCTCCTTGCGGGTGCGGGCCACCCCGTGGATGATCAGCGGCTCGGCGATGATGTCGCCGATGGTCATCCGCGGGTTGAGGCTGGAGTAGGGGTCCTGGAAGATGATCTGCATCTTGCGGCGGAGCGGCTTCATCTGGCGCGGGCGGAGCTTGGCGATGTCGATCACCCGCCCGTCGTCGTGGAAGAGGATCTGGCTGCCGGGGTCGGGCTCGATGAGCTTGAGGATCGCCCGCCCGGTGGTCGTCTTGCCGCAGCCGGACTCGCCCACCAGCCCCAGGGTCTCGCCGCGGCGGATGAAGAAGCTCACCCCGTCGACGGCCTTCACCCAGCCGACCGTCCGGCGGAAGATCCCCCGCTTGACGGGGAAGTACTTCTTCAGGTTCTTGACTTCCAGCAGCACGCGGCCGTCCTGCGTCGGCGCCATCCCGCCCGTCTCCCTCCCTTCATCCATCCATCCCTGCACTCGTCCATCCCTGCACTCGTCACTCGTAGAGCCAGCAGGCCACCTTGTGGTCGGGCGCGACCTCCTCCAGGGGCGGCATCTCGCGGCAGACGTCCATCACGTAGGGGCAGCGGGTCTGGAACGGGCAGCCCTTGGGGACGTTGTACGGGTCGGGCACCGTGCCCTTGATGGGCTTGAGCCGCTCCTTCTTCTTGGTGAGCGCGGGGATCGACTCCATCAGCCCCTGGGTGTACGGGTGCCGGGGGTTGTGGAACAGCTCGCGCACCGGGGCCTGCTCGACCACCTTGCCCATGTACATCACGATCACGTCGTCGGCCGTCTCGGCGATCACGCCCAGGTTGTGCGTGATCATCATGAGCGACATGTGGTACTGCTCTTGGAGTTCTTTAATGAGCTCGAGGATCTGGGCTTGGATGGTGACGTCGAGGGCGGTGGTCGGCTCGTCGGCGATGAGCAGGTGCGGGTTGCAGGAGAGGGCCATGGCGATCATGGCCCGCTGGCGCATCCCGCCCGAGAGCTGGTGCGGGTACTCGTCGACGCGCTGCTCCGGCAGCGGGATGCCCACCTTGCGCAGCATCTCGATGGCCAGCTCCCGGGCCTCCCGCTTGCTCTTCTTCTGGTGGAGCATGATCGCTTCCATGATCTGGTCGCCGATGGTGTAGACGGGGTTGAGCGAGGTCATCGGCTCCTGGAAGATCATGGCGATCTCGTTGCCCCGGATGGAGCGATATTCTTTGCCCTTGGGGTCGAGCCGGGTGAGGTCGATGGGCTGGGAGTCGCGATAGTATAAAATTTGCCCGCCGACGATCTTGCCCGGCGGCGAGGGGATGAGCCCCATGATCGAGAGGGCGGTCTGGCTCTTGCCGCAGCCGGACTCGCCCACGACGCCCAAGGTCTTCTGCCGGTCGATCTGGAACGAGACACCGTCGACGGCGCGCACCACGCCGTCCTCCGTGTAGAAGTACGTCTTGAGGTCCCGCACCTCGATGAGCGTCCGCGTCTGGGTGGCGATGGCCATGGCCGTCTCTTCCCTTTCCCCTCCCCCCTTGTCTTCGGGCTGCAGGCTAGGAGACGAGGGACAGGGCGAGGGCCAACACGAAGAAGAGGGCCGCGAGCCAGATGGTCGCGGTGCGCTTCGGGTCGCTCTTCTCCTCGCGGCCGAAGACGGCGAACGACGCCCCGCCGCCGAAGGCCCCGCTCAGCCCCGAGTGGCGGCTCATCTGGATCAAAATCAAGCCGATGAGCGCCAGCGAGTCCAACACGAACAGCGTCAAGAGGAACGCCCGCATCGCCTCGACCTCGCTTCGCTTTGGCTGGGCTTGTGTCGTCTGCTCAAAGCCGCATTGTAGCCCAGGCGCCTCCGCGTCTCAACTCAGCTCAGGGCTCAGGGCAGCCAGCGGCGAAGCGCCCGCGGCCCCTTGAGGTACAGCAGCCCGAAGAGCAGCCCGCCCAAGTGGGCGAGGTGGGCGATGCCGGGCATCGCCCCCGTGGCCGAGAAGAAGAACGCCAGCGCCCCCAGGATCAGCACCGCGTACTTCGCCGGGATCGGCACCGGGATCAAGAACAGAAAGAGGGGCTGGTTCGGGAAGTAGAGCGCGAACGCCAGGAGGACGCCGTAGACGGCGCCCGAGGCCCCGATGCTGAGGCTTAGCTCGCGGGTAAAGAGCGAGACGACGATCGTGGTGAGCCCGGCCCCGATCCCCGTGAAGAAGTAGTAAAACAAGAAGCGCTTCGGCCCCCAGACCCGTTCGAGCACGCTCCCGAAGAGCCAGAGCGCGTACATGTTGAACAGGATGTGCCACAGCCCGCCGTGCAGGAACATGTACGTGACGAGCTGCCAGAGCACCTCGGGGAAGCGGGGCGGGGCGATCAGCCCGAACGTGACCTCGATCCAGCCGACCCCGAGGCGGAAGAGCGCGTCCGGCCCGCGGTCCAGCTGGCTCACCACCTGAACGGCGTACACGAGGGCCGTCAGCACGATCAAGTATTGGGTGGCGCCCCCCAGCCCGAACGTTGAGCCGATGTACCTCATCTGTGCGCTGAGCCTCCTTGAGCGTTTTGAGCTTGCTCTGAGTCGAGCTCGAGCCCCTTGGGCTCGACGACGAGCGTTGCCTCCTCGCGGGTCACGAGCACCAGGCCGGGCTTGGCCCCCTTGGGCTTGCGCACGTACTTCACGCGCGTCGCGGTCACGGGGACGCGCGAGGCGCCGCGGCCGCGGGAATAATACGCGGCCAGCTGGGCCGCCCGCAAGAGCACGGCCTCGGGCGGGCGCTCCCCCTTGCCCTTCCGCGGCCCCTTCACGATCACGTGGGCGCCGGGCCGCTCCCGGGCGTGGAGCCACCAGTCCTCGGGGTGCGCCTCCCGGACGAGCCGATCGTTCTCCCGCCCGCTCCGCCCGATCAGGATCAGCCAGCCGTCCAGCTCCAGCCGCCGGGGCTTGAGCGGGGGCCGAGACGAGGCTTGGGCTTGAGCTTGGGCTTGAGGTCGAGGGCGCTTCGGCCCCTCCGGCGGCAGCAGCCCCTCCTCCCGCAGCTCCTCCGCTAAGGCTTTCAGCTCATCGGGGGTCTCGGCCCCCTCCAGGTGGGCCTGCAGCTCCTCGACGTAGCGCCGCTCGAGCTTCAGCTCCTCCAGGCGTTGGGCGAGCCTCTCGAGCGCCCGCTTGAGCTTCCGAGCGCGCTCGTAGTAGCGCCGGGCGTTCTCCACGGGGGTGAGCGTCGGGTCCAGCCGCACCGTTCGGGTCCCGCCCCTGAAGAAGTCGTCCAGCTCGACGCTCGTCTGGCCCTTGCGGGCCTTGTGGAGCTGGGCCATGAGCAGATCGCCGCACGCCTTCAGCTCCTCGTGCCTTTGGACGTTCTGGAGGTCGCGCTCGACGTGCCTGATGGCGTTCTCGAGCTTCTCGAGCTTGTCGCGCAGGGCGCGCTCCAAGCGCCTTCGCAGGGCGACCACGGGCTCCTGCCCCAGCCCGGCGTGGAACGCGTCCATCGCCTCCGAGAGCGTCCCGAAGCGCCGCTCGCATAGATGCGCATACATCGCGTATGGGAAGGGCGTGACGTCGATGGGCGCGCCCGTCTCGGGGTCCTCATAAAGACAGGGCGCCCAACGCTTCTGCTGAATTTGCTCGAACAGCCCGCGGGTCGCGGCCCAGAGCGCGCGCCGCTCGTCGGGCGCGAGAGCGCTTATGAAGCGCTCGGGGTCGAGCCCGGCCCGAATGCACAGCTCTTGGGCCGTCCGCGGCCCGATCCCCGCCGTGACCGCCGCCACGGCCTTCTTCAGCGACTTTTCGCCTTGGGCCTGCAGGGCGCCCAGCCAGTTGGGCTCGGAGCAGTGGCGGGGGTCGAGCTGGGGCTCGGCGGG
>WFPR01000046.1 GCA_015487455.1 Candidatus Bipolaricaulota bacterium | reverse complement strand
GGGAGTGGGGGGCGGCACGAGCCCCGACGCGACGAGCGCCAGGGCCACGCCGCCGAGGACGACCGTCAAGTATAGCAGCCGCGTCAGCGGCCCCCAGAGCAGACTGTGGCTGAGCCCCCGGTGCTTGAAGAGCTTGGCGTAGGGGCCCCAGAGGAACCCCAAGGGGCCCCAGCGTCGGCGGGCGTCGTTGCGCCTTAAGTCGAGATCGGGGCTCAACAGCAGGCTGGAGAAGAGGTACGCCCCCGCGAACGCGGCCCCCTCGGCGAGCGAGGGCCGCAGCAGCAGGACGTAGCCCGCGGCCAGGGGCGGCAGGAGCGCCAGCTCGGTGAGAAGATGGGTCCTTCCCGACGGCATGGCCGCCCAGGAGTGTAGCCCCTCCCGGCCCTGGGGGCCAGGTCGCTTGACGCCCGCCGCCCGCCCCGCTACAATATGGCACCGAACTAGCAGTCATGCCTTTTGAGTGCTAACGCCCCCTCGGCCCTGAGGGGGCCGCCCGTTTCGCGCTCAGCGGGAGGCACAAAGAACGCAGAAAAGAAGAGCAGAAAGGAGGGCCCGATGGCCAAGACGAAGGCGAAGAGCCAGGTGAAGGTCAAGCCGCTCGGCAGCCGGGTGCTCGTCAAGGAGATCCGGCCGGAGGAGGAGAAGGGCGGGATCGTCCTGCCCGAGGACGTCGAGATCGACCGCGACTTCGTCCAGGCGGAGGTCGTCGCCCTCGGCACCGACGAGGAGAAGATCAAGGTCAAGGTCGGCGACAAGGTCCTGGTCGACAGCTTCAAGGGCAAGAAGATCGAGATCGACGACGAGGAGTACCTCATCGTCCAGGCGAACGACATTGTCGCCCTGCTGGAGTAACTCATCATCTCATCATCTATCGAACGAACGAAGGAGGGTGAGCGCGCATGGCCAAGAAGTACAAGGAGGTGCTGTTCGACGAGGAGGCGCGGGAGAAGCTCAAGCGGGGGATCGACCGCCTGACGAACGCGGTGCGGATCACGCTGGGGCCGCGCGGGCGCAACGTGGTGCTGGCCAAGGAGTTCGGGCCGCCCAAGGTCGTCAACGACGGGGTCACCATCGCCGAGGAACAAGAATACTTAGATGAGTTCGAGAACATGGGTGCCCAGCTCGTCAAGCAGGTGGCCAAGGAGACCGAGGACGCCGCGGGCGACGGCACCACCACCGCCACCCTCCTGGCCCACGCCATCCTCACCGAGGGGATGAAGAACGTGACGGCCGGGGCCAACCCGATGATGCTCAAGCGCGGGCTGGACAAGGCCGTCGAGGTCGTGGTGGAAGAGCTGGAGAAGCAGAGCAAGGAGCTCAAGACCAAGGAGGAGATGGCCCGCGTGGCCACCATCTCCAGCAACGACGAGGAGATCGGCAAGATCATCGCGGACGCCATGGAGAAGGCCGGCAAGGACGGGGTCATCACCGTCGAGGAGTCCGACACCATCGAGACCTACTACGAGGTCGTCGAGGGGATGCAGTTCGACCGCGGCTACCTCTCCCCCTACTTCGTGACCAACGCCGAGCGCATGGAGGCCGAGCTCAAGGACCCCTACATCCTCATCACCGACCAGGAGATCAAGAAGGCCCGCGACCTCGTGCCCGTGCTCGAGAAGGTCGCCCAGACGGGCAAGCCCCTGCTGGTGATCGCCTCCGACGTCGAGGGCGAGGCCCTCACCACCCTCGTCATCAACAAGCTGCGGGGGACGCTCCAGAGCTGCGCCGTTAAGGCCCCCGGGTTCGGCGACCGGCGCAAGGCGATGCTGCAAGATATCGCCATTTTGACGGGCGGCCAGGTCATCGCCGAGGACGCGGGCATGAAGATCGAGAACGCCACCCTCGACATGCTCGGCCGCGCCGAGCGCGTCGTCGTGACCGACGACGACACCACGATCATCGGCGGCAAGGGCGACAAGAAGGAGATCCAAGCCCGCATCGAGCAGATCAAGAAGCAGATGGAGACGGCCGACTCCGACTACGACCGCGAGAAGCTCCAGGAGCGGATGGCCAAGCTCGCCGGTGGCGTGGTGATCATCAAGGTGGGCGCGGCCACCGAAGCCGAGCTCGAGGAGAAGAAGCACCGGATGGAGGACGCGCTCGAGGCGACCAAGGCGGCCGTCGAGGAGGGCATCCTGCCCGGCGGCGGCGTGGCGCTGCTCAACGCGGCCAAGGCCCTCGACCCGCTCCTCGAGAAGCTCGACGGCGACGAGAAGCTCGGCGCCCGCATCCTCCAGAAGGCGCTCGAGGCCCCGATGAAGCAGCTGGCCGAGAACGCCGGCTACGAGGGCAACCTCATCGTCGAGAAGGTCAAGGGCATGGAGCCGGGCACGGGCTTCGACGTCGTGACGGAGCAGTACGTCGACATGATGAAGGCCGGGATCATCGACCCGGCCAAGGTGACGAAGTCGGCGGTGCTCAACGCCGTCAGCGTCGCCGGGCTGCTCCTCACCAGCGGCGCGGCCGTCGCCACCAAGGAGATCGGCGAGGAGAAGCAGCCGCCCGTGCCCGAGGGCATGTACTAAACGCTAACAGAAACGGGGAGACGGAGCCCTCCCCCCGCGGCACATCCCGCGGGGGGAGGGCTTTTGGTTTTAGGCTATTGGGTTTTCTTCTGTGAGTTCTCTGCCTTGGGCGTCCCGTTGATCGGGTTCCCCTGCGCGTCGTGGCCGTTGCGGATCACGCCGTCGTTCGTGGCCCAGTTGGCGTCCGTCCCCTCGGCGAAGGGGTCGACGCGCTCCATGGTCGCGTAGGGCGGGAGGCCCTCGGGCGGGTCCGCGGCCGTCCCGGCGGGCCACTCCCCGCCGTCGAGGTTGACGGCGTCGACCAGATTGCCCCGAGCGTCGAAGAGCCTCAGGGTCTCCCCCGCGTTGCGCAGCGCGCCCGTGTAGATCAGGTCCGCCTCGACGTCCCGGACGGTCTCGTCGTCGGTGCGCTCCAGCAGATAGAAGCCGCGGGCGGGGACGCGCGTCGTCCGGACCTCCTTGGTGTTGTCCGCGACCGCCCCGAAGCGGATCACCACGGCCGCCTCGTCCTCGCCCCAGACGAGGGTCCAGCCCGTCAGGTCAATCTCCCGTGGGGTGTTGTTGCGCAGCTCGATCCACTCGTCGCGGGGGCTGGCCGCGGTGCCCGCCCAGGCCACCTCGTTGACGACCACCTCCAGCGTGGGGGTGGGCTCCTGGGCCTGGGCCGCCGGGCGGGGCTCCGGCCACCCCGGCCAGACGGCCACCAACAGCAACAGCAGGAACGCCGCCAGCATCGCCGCGTGCTCCCTCATCGCTGCCCCTCCTCCCTTGGTTTGGCTTGACGTGACGTGGAGTCGGGGACAACATAGGGGAAGTCCGGCGGCGGCGTCAAGTCGTCGAGCGTAAAAGGCTGGACGTCAAGGCGGGAGGTCGAGCCCCAGGCGCTCGGCCAGCTTCCGCATCGTCGGCCCCAGCTCGGCGTGGATCACCAGGTCCGCTAGGGCGTCGAACCCCGTGGGGTCGCGGTTGACGATCGCGACGCGGGCGCCCCCGCGCTTGGCCTGGGGCACCAGCCCGGCGACGGGGTACACCTCCAGCGACGAGCCGAGCACCAGCAGCAGGTCGCACCTCGCGATCTCCAGCTCGGCCGCCTGGAACGCGGGCGGGAGCAGCTCGCCGAACAGCACCACGTCGGGCT
>WFPR01000045.1 GCA_015487455.1 Candidatus Bipolaricaulota bacterium | reverse complement strand
CGTCACCACCGTGCTGGACATGCCGAACAACGACCCCCCGGCCGTCACCCCCGAGCGCCTGCGGGAGAAGCGCCGCCGGGCCGAGCGCGCCCCCGTCGACTTCGGTCTCTTTGCGGGGATCACGCCCGAGAACGTGAAGGAGCTGGACAAACTGGCCCGGGAGCCCCGCGTCGTGGGCTTCAAGCTCTACATGGGCGAGACCACGGGCGGGTTGGTCATCGCGCGACGCTCGCTGCAGAAGGAGATCTTTCGGCGGGTCGCCGAGACGGGCAGGGTGCTGGCCGTCCACTGCCAGCGCCCGGGCCACCCCGAGGCTCAGGACGTCGAGGTCGCGCTCGACCTGGCCCTCCACACCGGCGTCAAGCTCCATCTCTGCCATCTGACGACGCGGGCGGGCGTCGAGCTGGCCTACGCGGCCAAGCGCGACGGCGTGGACGTCACGCTGGAGACGTGCCCGCATTATCTGTACTTCACCGAGCGGGACGCGCGGGCGCGGGGGGCGTGGCTCAAGGTGAACCCGCCCCTGGCCTCCCCTGAGGATCGGGACTTCCTCTGGGAGGCGCTCGCGGAGGGGCTCATCGACGTGCTGGCCAGCGACCACGCGCCCCACACCCCGGAGGAGAAGGCCCGGCCTTGGGAGCGGGCGCCCTTCGGGCTGCCCGGCGTCGAGACGACCCTGCCCCTGATGCTCGACGCCGTCAACCGAGGGCGGCTGACGCTCGAGCGCCTAGTGGAGGTCTTCTCGAAGAGGCCCGCGGAGCGCTTCGGCTTGGCCCTCAAGGGGCGGATCGTCGAGGGCGGGCCCGCCGACCTCGTGCTCGTCGATTTGAGCCGGCGCGCCCGAGTCGAGCGATCGCGGCTCCAGACGAAGTGCGGCTGGTCCCCCTACGAGGGGGTCGAGCTGCAGGGGTGGCCCGTCAAAACGGTCGTCGGGGGGAAGCCCGTCTTCGCCGGGCCGTAAGCCCTTTCCCGCTTAGGCGTTCGTTGTCTTGTCCCCGACGGGGAAGTACAATGGCCGTCACAGCTCGCAAAGGAGGGAACAATCGGCGATGGCGGAGGTCACGAAGGAGCAGCTGATCGAGGGGCTGAACGTCGACCTGGGGCACGAGTACCAGGCGATCATCATGTACATCACGTACGCGGCCACCGTGAGCGGCATCCACCGCGAGGAGCTGAAGGAGTTCTTCCTCAAGGAGGTGCCTGAGGAGCTGCGACACGCGCAGTTCCTGGCCGACAAGATCGCGGCGCTCGGGGGGACCCCCACCACGCAGCCCGCGGGGGAGATCCCGCTCCACGCGGACCCCAAGGGCATGCTGCAGAGCGTCCTGCAGGCGGAGGACGAGACGATCCGGCGCTACGTCGAGCGGATGAAGCAGGCGGAGGCCTACGGCGACTACGGACTGGCGAACGACCTCCAGGAGATCATCAGCGAGGAGACCCGCCACAAGGAGGAGACCGAGAAGCTGCTGCGCGGGGGCTGACTCGGGCTACAGCTCGTAGTGGGTGACGATCTTCTTCTCCTCGCCGGTGATCTCGGCCCGGATCTCGACGTATTGGGCGAGGCCCGAGTTGAGCAGCTTGGGCTTCAGCAGGTTGTCGAGCTGGAAGATCCCCGCGGAGTTGGACATTTGAATGTCGATGCAGATGGGCTTCGTCTCGCCCTGGCGCACGCGGACCTTCTCGATGGAGAGGGCCGAGACGGCGTGGATCGTCAAGGAGCCCCGCTCAAAGGGGATGCGGGCGCGGCCCTGTTCCATGTCGAGCGCGTCGGCCACCTTCAGCACCCCGGCCTCGACGGTGAGGGGCCGGACGGGGGTGTCGTGCGCCCAGATGGCGTGCAAAGTCTCGGCCGCGAGCACGGCCCGCTCCCGCTCGGTGTAGTCGGGGATCGCCTCGAGCAGCTCGTCGATCAGGGGCGGGGCCAGCGCGACCGAGAACAGCTCGTGTCGCTCCCGATGGACAACGTGCCCGATGTCGTGGAGGCAGCCCGCCAACACGACGATGATCTCGGCGTCGTGAGGCGTCATCCCGTGGTCCTTCACCACGCTGGGCTGAACCCCCCGCTCGACGAGCAGCCTCAGGAGCTTCAAGGCCATGTTGCAGACGATCTTGATGTGCACCGGGCCGTGGTCGTTGATCTTCAAGCGGTCCACGGCGATCACGTTGGAGCACTGCCAGAACGTCTGGAGGCGGGTGTGGCGCTTGATCGCCTCGTGAAGGGCGGCGAGCTTCGCGTTCCCACCGACGGGCAGGCTCAGGTCGAACATCGTGTTCGTGCCCATGGGCGTCAAAGCCCCGTCCTCTTGTTGTGGTGGACCTCCTCCCAGGGCGGCGTCCGGGCCTGGAGCTGGGCGGCGTGGTCGGCCTGGGTGATCTGGCGCAGGCGGCCGATCCCGTCGATCTCGTCGATCACCCGCGCGACGGCCTTGGGGACGTACTGACGCCACCGGTCGTCCCCGGCCAGCATCAGCTCGCGGATCTTCGTGCCCCAGAAGCGCTCGCGGTTGACGGGGGGCATCCGCCGCACCGGGACCCCCGCCTCCTCAAAGAGCCGGATGACGAGGGGGTTGTTCGAGTAGACGAGGTCGAAGGGGGGCGTGAGGCGCTTGATGTGCGCCACGTAGAGCGCGTTCTGCTCGATGTCCTCGACGGGCAGGACGTAGAGCGTGATGGGCAGGTCCTTGAGCGTCTGGGTGATCATCATGATCCGCTCCCCGGCGGTGAAGGGGTCGCGCAGGGTGTGGCTGTACTGGGCGCTCCCGACGGCGATGATGAGTTCATCGACGTCGGCGGCGATCTTGCGGATCACGGCCTCGTGGCCGTTGTGGAACGGCTGGAACCGCCCCAAGAACAGCGCCCGCGTCGGGCTTGGGCTGGTGGCCATCGCGCTCGCTCCCTCCCCGCTTCGATCCGGCTCAGACGGCCCGCTGCAGCTTCCGCTCCACGAGCTGGACGACCGCCTCGGGTTGAGGCGGGCGGCCGTCCTCGCCGATGGTCCAGAGCGGCTCCCCGTCGAGCGCCACGGTGAAGACCCCGGCGTGGCCGGGGCGTAGCTCCACGGCCTCCAGCGCGTCGGGGAAGCGCTCGAGGAGCGCCTGGGCGACCTCCAAAGCCCGGCCCAGGAACAGGCACTCGACGCAGTACTCGACGGAGACGCGCGCCCGCCCTCCGCTCGCCATCCTGATCGCTCCCCTTCGCCCTCGTGCCCCGATCGGGGCCATCGGCTTGAGCTGCGCGGATGGGTTGATGCCGCGTCAGTGTAGCCGATACACTTGGGCCATCGCAAGGGAGGACGGGATCGCGGTCTCATGAGGCGCGCGGAGCTGGCGAGCCGCATCGAGCACACGGCGCTGGGACCGGACGTCCCCACGGAGCGCGTCCGGCGGCTCTGCGAGGAGGCCATCCACCACGGGTTCTACGGCGTCTGCGTCAACCCCTGCCACGTGGCGCTGGCCAAGGCCGTGCTCAAGGAGCAGGACGCGACGGGCCGCGTCAAGGTCGTCACGGTCGTGGGCTTCCCGCACGGGACGAGCGTGGGGGCGGTCAAGGCGGTCGAGGCCGAGCGGGCGATCCGCGACGGGGCCGACGAGCTGGACATGGTCATCAACGTGGCGGCGCTCAAGGAGCGCGACTACGCCCGCGTGCTCGAGGAGATCTTAGCCGTCCGCGAGGAGACGCGGAAGAGCCCCCGCCCCGTCGCGCTCAAGGTCATCCTGGAGACGGCCTTGCTGAGCGACGAGCAGAAGGTGGCCGGGTGCATCCTGGCCAAGGCGGCCGGGGCCGACTTCGTGAAGACGTCGACGGGCTTCGGCCCCGGCGGCGCGACCGTGGAGGACGTCAAGCTGCTCAAGGGGGCCGTGGGCGAGGGGATGGGCATCAAGGCGGCCGGGGGCATCCGCACCTACGAGCAGGCCGTGGCCCTCATCGAGGCGGGCGCGGATCGGCTCGGGACCAGCGCCGGGGTCCAGATCGTCGAGGGCGCCCCGGAGTAGTGCAGTGCGGTTTAAGATCCTCGGTGAAATTCAAGACGTTGAGGTGATCGCGTCCGGCCGAGGGGTTCGCCTGCGGCGGGAGCTGGAGCGCAAGTACGGGCGCGGCCGCTGGCGCAAGATGAAGGGCATTGCTTTAGTGGAGCTCCCGGATGGCACGATTCATAAGGCCGAGATACACTGGTACGAAGCCCATGGCGTTGGGCGCAAGGAGTTCAAAATCAAGCGATTGCTCGGTTGATTTTTGATGAAAGCGAGCGAGTTCGTCCTTTGTATCAGCAACGAGGGGTTTGAGACCAGCCTGATCGTCGGCAAGGTGTACCGCCGCCTGCAGGACCCGACGGCGGAAGCTCACGATTTAATCCGCGTCGTCGACGAGGACACCTCCGAGCCGGACGGGTATCTGTACCCGACAGCGTTGTTCGTGCCGATTGAGCTGCCGGAGAAGGCCAAAAAGGCCCTTAAGTCCGCATGAGCGACCACGACGCTCGGACGCTCTCCCCCGTCTGGTGGGAGGACGACGCGCTGAAGCTCATCGACCAGACCCGCCTCCCGTGGGAGGAGCGGGTCCTCACGCTCACGAGCGCGGAGGCCGTGGCGGAGGCCATCCGCGCGATGCGGGTGCGCGGCGCGCCCGCGATCGGGGTGGCCGCCGCCTACGGCGTCGTGCTCGGCGTTCGCGCCCACCCCGCCCGGTCCCCTCGGGAGCTGACGTCGAGCCTCGAGCGGACGTGTGGGCTTTTGGCGGGCACCCGCCCGACGGCCGTCAACCTCGGGTGGGCGCTGGAGCGCCAGCGGCGCGCGCTGGAGCGGGCGATCGCCCGAGGGCTGGCTCCCGACGAGGTCGTTCACGCGCTGCTCGAGGAGGCCCACCGCCTGCGCGCCGAGGACATCGAGGCGAACCAGAAGCTGGGCGCGCACGGCGCGGTGCTGCTGCCCCCGGGGGCGCGGGTGCTCACCCACTGCAACGCGGGGGCGCTCGCGACCGCCGGGTACGGGACGGCCCTCGGCGTCGTGCGCGCGGCCTGGACGCAGGGCCGACTCGGCAAGGTCTGGGTGGACGAGACGCGGCCGCTGCTCCAGGGGGCGCGGCTGACGGCCTGGGAGCTGCGGCGCGAGGGCATCCCCCATGAAATCATCGTGGACGGGGCCGCGGGGGCGCTCATGGCCCGCGGGCTCGTCGACGCCGTGGTCACGGGCGCGGATCGCGTCGCGGCCAACGGCGACGTGGCCAACAAGATCGGGACGTACCCGCTGGCCGTCCTGGCGCGACGGCACGGCATCCCGTTCTACGTCGCGCTGCCGACGTCCACCCTCGATCCCAAGGCACCCGACGGGCGCGCGATCCCCATCGAGGAGCGCGACCCCGCCGAGGTGCTGGGCTGCGCGGGTCGCCCCGTCGCGCCCGAGGGCTCCTCCGCCAAGAACCTCGCGTTTGACGTCACGCCCCACGAGCTGGTTACGGCCCTCATCACGGAGGTGGGCGTGCTCCGCCCGCCCTTCGAGCGGGCCATCCAGGAGGCCCTCGCGCGCCCGGAGGCCGTCTACAACCGCAACCACAACCACAATCGCAACCGTGTCCGCGCGTGAGCTCGAATTGCGGCTTGAGCTGAAGCGGCAGGTCGTCCGGACGGCCCGACGGCTGCGCCGCGCCGGCCTGGTCGTCGGGAGCCTGGGGAACGTGAGCGCCCGCGACCCCGAGCGCCCCGACGTCATGCACATCACGCCCACGGGGCGGCCCTACGAGCGCATGACGACCCGTGACGTCGTGACGATGAGCCTCGAGGGGCGGGCGCTCTCGGAGGGGGCGCCCTCGTCGGAGTGGCGACTCCACGCGGCCATCTATCGAGCCCACCCTGACGTCCAAGCGATCGTGCACGCCCACGGGCTCTACGCCCAGGCGTGGAGCTTTCTGGGTGAGCCCCTGCCCGCGCGCACGGAGGAGCTTCAAGCCCTTGTGGGCGGCGACGTGCGGGTGGCCGCCTACGCGCCCTCGGGCACCCCGGCGCTCGCCCGGAACGCCGTTGCGGCCCTGCGGGATCGAGGGGCGGCGCTGCTGGCCCGCCACGGGCTCGTGACCGTCGGGCGCACGCTCGAGGAGGCCCTCACGCGGGCGCAGATCGTCGAGCGCCAGGCGCGCGTCGCCTGGCTCCTGCGCCTCGGCGGGTTGATCCCCGAGTGAGGCAGCGTTTACAATTCGCGGGGAAAACCCCACTTCACATCCCAAGGAGGTCGAGAGGGCATGCGGACGACGTCGTGGCGAGGGTGGCTGGCGGGCGCGCTGATCGGGGTCGTGGGCTTGTGGGCGTTGTCGCTCGGATCGGGCCTGACCCCGCAGGCGCTCGGCCAAGCCCAGGGTGCCATTTGTCTGTACTTCGACCAGACGGGGCCGGGGGATCTCAGCTTCAACGACATGGCCCTCCTCGGGGCGCAGCAGGCCGCGGAGGAGTTCGGGCTCGAGATTCGGACCGCGACGGCCGCGAGCGAGGCGGCGTTCCTTCCGGACTTGCAGACCTTGGCCCGCTCCGGGGAGTGCTTGGTCATCATCGGCGTCGGGTTCCTGCTGAGCGACGCGCTGCCCGAGGCCGCGCGCCAGTTCCCCCAGCAGAGGTTCGCCTTCATCGACGGGCCGAGCTTCGACGTCCCCAACTTGTTGGGGGTGCTCTTCCGGGAGCAGGAGGCGGGGGCGCCCGTCGGCGTGGTCGCGGCCCTGGTGGCCCTGGCCAACGGCGATAAGCTCATCGGCGCGGTGGCGGGCGCGGAGATCCCGCCCGTCTGGCGCTACGAGGCGGGCTACCGCTTCGGCGCCCACTGGGCCGTCGCCTGGTACAACCGCTACGTCGGCGAGGGCGCGACCCTCGAGGTGCGCGTCCCCTACACGGGGCGGTTCGACGACCCCGCGCTGGGCAAGACGACGGCTGAGGCGCTGCTGCAGGCCGGCGCCCGCAACCTGCTCGGGATCGCGGGCGCGACGCACCTCGGCGTCTTCGACGCGGTCGAGGAGGCGGCGCGCGCCGAGGGCCGCGAGATCGGGCCGCCCTTCGCCTACGGCGCCGACGCCGCCCAGGAGTACATCAAGCCCGGCTTCATCCTGGCCTCGGGCCGGAAGCGGGTCGACGTCGGGACGTACGAGGCCGTCCGGCAGGCGCTCCAGCAGCCCGACGCTCAAGCCTACGGCGGCCGGGACCTCCTCCTCGGGCTCAAGCAGGAGGGGACGGGCTTCAGCACGATCCAGGACGTCAAGACGTTCATCGACTTCGCCGTGAACGCGGGCTACCCGCTGGCCGGGACCCCCGACGAGGTGCTGGCCAAGGTCATCCAGGCCCGGATCTCCGTCCCGGCGTACGTCTGGGTGGCGCTGGACGAGTTCCAGTCGGCGCTCAGGGCGGGCGAGATCGAGCTGCCCGAGGCCGACACCCCCGAGCAGATCGCCCAGGTCCGCGAGCAGTACCCGTGACGTGACGTAACGAACGTAAGGTGAGGTGAGGCGACGCGAGCCCGTTCCATCCACCGCCTCATGAGCGCGACGAAGGGACCGGCTGAGGGGAGGGCCAGCCGGTCCCTTCCTGCTTTCAGGCTGCGAGCGCGCTCGGCGTAACAAGCCTCCAAAGCAATCGAAAAAAGCGAGGAAGCGAAGAAGATGGCCGGACAGCCGCCGCTCATCGAGACGCGAGGGCTCACCAAGGTCTACCCCGACGGCACCGTGGCCCTCCGGGACGTCAACTTCGCCGTGCAGCCGGGGGAGATCCACGGGCTGCTGGGCGAGAACGGCGCGGGGAAGACGACCCTCACGAAAATTCTATCGGGGCTGCTCCCCCCGACGGCCGGGCGCCTCCTCTGGAAGGGCGTCGAGGTGCGGTTCCGCTCGCCGCGGGAGGCGCTGGCCGCGGGCATCGGGATGGTCCATCAGCACTTCGCGCTCGTCGGGCCGTTCACGGGGCTCGAGAACGTCGCGCTGGGGGCCGAGGGCGGCCCGCTGCTCGGCGCCGTGCGCGCCCGGCCGATCGCCCAGAGGCTCCACGCGATCATGGAGCGCTCGGGGCTCAAGGCCCCGCTCGACGTCCCCGTGGAGCGGCTGCCCGTGGGCGTCCAGCAGCGGATCGAGATCCTCAAGATGCTCTATCGGGACGTCGATTTGCTCATTCTAGACGAGCCCACCGCCGTGCTCACCCCCCAGGAGGCGGAGGAGCTGTTCCGGACCCTTCGGGGCCTCAAGGCCCAGGGGAAGACCGTGATCTTCATCACCCACAAGCTCAAGGAGGTGCTGGAGATCACGGATCGCATCACGGTGCTGCGCGGCGGGCGGGTCGTCGCGACGCTGTCCACCCACGAGGCCACGCCCGAGACGCTCTCGACGCTCATGGTCGGGCGCGAGGTCGTCCCCCAAGTCGAGCGGGCACGGCGCGGGGCGGGCGACCCCGTCCTGACCGTGCGCGGGCTGAGGGTTCAAGGGGACTTGAAGACGGAGGCCGTCCGCGGCGTCTCGTTCGACGTCCGTGAGGGCGAGATCTTCGCGATCGCGGGGGTGCAGGGGAACGGCCAGACGGAGCTGGTGGAGGCCCTCACGGGCCTGCGGCCCTTCGAGGGCGAGGTTCGGCTGGGGGGGCGGAGCCTGCGGGGGCTCTCGCCCGGTCAGATCGGCGCGCTGGGCGTGGCCCACATCCCGGAGGACCGCCGCCGGATGGGGCTGATCCTGCCCTTCACGGTCGCGGAGAACAGCATCTTGGGCCTGCAGCGCTTCCCCCGCTTCCGGGGGGCGCTGGGCCGCCTGCGCTGGCGGGCCGTCTACGCGCACGCCCGCGAGCTGATCCGGGAGTTCGCGATCCAGGCGCCGGGGGTGCGCGCTCCGGCGGGGGCGCTGAGCGGCGGCAACCAGCAGAAGCTCGTCGTCGGGCGGGAGCTGAGCAAGCGGCCCAAGCTCGTGATCGCCGCCCACCCCACCCGCGGGCTGGACGTGGCCGCGACCCAGTACATCCGCGACCTGCTCGTCCGGCTGCGCGACGCGGGCGTGGCCGTGCTGCTCGTCTCGGCCGACCTCGACGAGGTGCTCCAGCTGGCCGACCGCGTCGGCGTGATGTACGAGGGGCGGTTCACGGGCGTGGCGCCCCGAGAGCGGCTCGACCGCGAGACGATCGGGCTGCTCATGGGCGGCGTCCCCCTCGACGAGGCGCTCGCCTCCCGAGCCCGAGCTCAAGCCCGAGCGCGAGCGGGGGAGAGGGAGGGAGAGAG
>WFPR01000044.1 GCA_015487455.1 Candidatus Bipolaricaulota bacterium | reverse complement strand
CCCTTGGCCAGCGAGGCCGCCCCCTCCGCCTCCACGCACAGCAGCTTCACGCCCGCGTCGTCGACGAACGGGTAGAACGTCCCGATCGCGTTGCTCCCGCCGCCGACGCACGCCACGATTAAGTCGGGCAGCCGCCCCTCTTGCTCCAGGATCTGCACCTTGATCTCGTCCCCGATGACCCGCTGGAAGTCGCGCACGATCTGGGGGTAGGGGTGCGGCCCGACAACGGAGCCGATTAAATAATGCGTGGTGCGGACGGACTCGGCCCAGTCGCGCAGCGCCTCGTTGATCGCGTCCTTGAGCGTCTGAGTGCCCGACTCCACCACGTGGACCTTGGCGCCCAGGAGCCGCATGCGCCGCACGTTGGGCTTCTGGCGCTCGGCGTCCACGGCGCCCATGTAGATCTCCGTCCTGAGCCCCAGGACGGCCCCGGCCATCGCCGTGGCCACCCCGTGCTGCCCCGCGCCCGTCTCCGCGATGAGACGGGTCTTGCCCATGCGCTTGGCCAAGAGCGCCTGCCCGATCACGTTGTTGAACTTGTGCGCCCCGCCGTGGACCAGATCCTCGCGCTTCAGGTAGATGCGGGCGCCCCCGGCCCACTGGGTGAGCCGCTCGGCGAAGTACAGGGGCGTGGGCCGCCCGCCGTAGTCCCGCCGGTAGCGCTCCAGCTCGCGCTGAAACGACTCGTCGGCCCTCAGGGCACGGTACGCCTCCTCCAGCTCCTGGAGCGCGGGCATTAAAATTTCGGGCACGAACCGCCCGCCGAACGGCCCGAAGTAGCCGTCCCGCGGCAGCTCGCTCAGCCTCCCCTCCCGCTGCAGCTGCATCTTTTGGTTCCCTCCTCTCCCCTTCGCTTCGCCGTTGGCCGTGAGGGCTCACCTCACGCGTGGCGCAGCGCCCGCAGCAGCCCGGCGGGCTCGTCGGCCCGCATCAGGGCCGTCCCGACGAGCACCGCGTCGGCCCCGGCCTCCCTCAGCCTACGGACGTCCTCGGGCGTAAACACCCCGCTGAGCGCCCAGAGGGGCTTTTCGTCCGCCCGCACCGTCCGCAGCAGCTCGATCGTCCGTTCCAGGCTGACGCTCAGCGTCGCGAGGTCGCGGCTGTTGATGCCGATCATGTCGGCGTCCGTCTTGAGGGCCGCCTGAAGCTCCTCCCGGGAGGCGACCTCCAGCAGCACCTCCAGCCCGAGCGCGTGGGCGCGCGCGATCATCCCCTCCAAACCTAAGGCGGGATGGCCCCGCGCGAAGAGCGTGAAGATGAGCAGCACGGCGTCGGCGCCCAGCCGGGCGGCCGCCTCCAGCTGCTCCTCGCTTAGCAGAAAATCCTTCATCAGCACGGGGCGGTCGCCCATGCGGGCGGCCCGTGCCAGCAGCTCGAGGGAGCCGTTGAAGCCCTCCGGGACGGTCAAGATCGAGAGGCCGACGGCCCCGCCCTCCCGATACGCCCGCAGGAGCGCGTCGGGGTCGCGGCCCCTCAGCAGATCCCCCGCGGCGGGCGAGGCGGGCTTCAGCTCCGCGACGACGGCCACCTCGCCGCGCCCCTGGGCCGCCCGCACCGCCTCCACGAACGAGCGGCGCTCTTTAGGGGCGTCCGCGTTCACGACCCGATAGTAGCCCCTCGCGATCCGGGCTTTCGCCTCCTGGGCGAAGCGATCCAGACGATCCATGGCGTTGGCGTTCCGTCGCCCGTCTATTCTCGAGTCTTCGCGATCAGGGCTTGCAGCTTCGCGAGCGCGCGGCCCTCCCTCAGGCTTTGTTCGGCCAGCGCCAAGCCCGCCTCGATCGTCGGGGCGCGCCCCGCGGCGTAGAGGGCCGCCCCGGCGTTGAGCAGCACGATCTCGTAGCGCGCGTCGCGGCGCTCGCCCCGCAGAATCTCCAAAGCGACGCGGGCCGCCTCCGGCGGCCTGAGCGCGCCGATGTGGTCGGGCGCCGCCCGCTTGAGCCCGACCGCCTCCGGGCGCAGCTCGTACTGCTTGATCGCGCCGTCGCGCAGCTCGGCCACGAGGCTCGGCCCCACGGTGGACAGCTCGTCGAGGCCGTCGAGCCCGTGGACGACGAGCGCCCGTTCGACGCCCAGGCGCCTCAGCGCCTCGGGGAACAGCTCCACCAGCTCGGGCCGGGCGACGCCGAGCAGCTGCGCTTGGGCGCCCGCGGGGTTGGTGAGCGGCCCCAGGAGGTTGAAGACGGTGGGAAAGCCCAGCTCGCGCCGCGGCCCGGCGGCGTGCCGCATCGCCGGGTGGAAGACCGGCGCGAACAGAAATCCGATGCCCACCGTCTCGATGGCCGAGCACACCGTCTCGGGCGGGGCGTTGAGGTTGACGCCCAGGGCCTCCAAGACGTCGGCGCTGCCGCAGACGCCCGTCGCGCTCCGGTTGCCGTGCTTGGCCACGGGGCAGCCCGCCCCCGCGGCCACGAACGCCGCGACCGTCGAAACGTTGAACGTCTTGAGGGGCGCGCCGCCCGTGCCGCACAGATCCAACAGGAGCCCCTCGACCTTCGGGCGGATCCGCACGGCGGCCTCCCGCATCGCCCGCGCCAGCCCCGCGAGCAGCTCCGCGCTCAACGGGACCCGCCGGAGGCCCATCAGGAAGGCCCCGATCTGGGCCGGGGTGCACGCCCCCCGCATCAGCTCGGCCATTGCCCCCCGGGCCGTCGCCTCGTCCAGCCCATGGCCCTCGGCCAGCCGGGCCAGCGCCGTCCTCATCGCGCCTGCGTTCGTGCTCGCGCTTGGGTTGTTCGCGCCCATCGCTCCGCCCCCTCCAGGAAGTTCCTCAAGAGCTGCAAGCCGTGCTCCGTGAGGACCGATTCGGGATGGAACTGCACGCCCTCGATCGGGAAGGCCCGATGCCGGACGCCCATGACCTCGCCGTCGTCCGACCACGCCGAGACCTCCAGCTCGGGAGGGATCGAGTCAGGAGCGAGCACCAGCGAGTGGTAGCGGGCGGCCTTGAAGCCCTGGGGCAGTCCGCGGAAGACCCCCCGCCCGTCGTGACGGATGCGGGACGTCTTCCCGTGGCGGAGCGCCCGGGCGCCCGTGACGCGGGCCCCGAAGACCGCCCCGATCCCCTGGTGGCCCAGGCAGACGCCCAGCGTCGGGACGCGGGGCGACAGCTCTTTCAGCACCTGAGCGCAGATCCCGAAGTGGCGCCCCTCGGGCGAGCCCGGCCCCGGCGAGAGCACGATCGCCCGGGGCGCCAGCTCCCGAACGCCCTCGAGCGTGAGGGCGTCGCTGCGGTGCACGAGGGGCTCCGCGCCCAGCTCGCCTAAATACTGCACCAGGTTGAACGTGAACGAGTCGTAGTTGTCGAGCACGAGCACCCTCATCGCCCCGTCACCCCCTTCCCTTCCTCCCCTCTCCCCCTCGCGTCGGCGTCGAGCCCGAGGGCGGCGTAGAGCGCGCCGAGCTTGTTCTGGACCTCGCGCCACTCGCGCTCCGGGACGGAGTCCGCGACGATCCCCGCGCCCGCCTGCAGATAGAGCGTCGAGCCCTTCGCGAAGAGCGTGCGGATGGCGATTGCGGAGTCCAGGTCGCCGTTGAGCGAGAGGTAGCCGACAGCGCCCGCGTAGGGGCCGCGGGGGGAGGGCTCCAGCTCCGCAATCAACTCCATGGCCCGCACCTTGGGCGCGCCGGTCACCGTCCCCGCCGGGAAGACCGACGCGAAGGCGTCCAGCGCGTCGCACCCGGGCCGCAGCCGCCCCTCCACCCGCGAGACCAGGTGCTGAACGTGGCTGAAGCGCTCCACGGTGCCGTACTCGGGCACCCGCACCGTCCCGAAGCGGGCCACCCGCCCCAGGTCGTTGCGCGCCAAGTCCACCAGCATCGCGTGCTCGGCCCACTCCTTCTCGTCGCTCAGCAGCTCCTCGCGGTAGCGGGCTTCCTCCTCGGGGGTGCGCCCCAGGGGCCGCGTCCCCGCGATCGGGTACGTGATCAGGCGGTCGCCGCGGACGGCCAACAGCATCTCGGGGCTCGAGCCCGCGATCTGGACGCCTCCAAAGCCGGGAAAGTCGAGGTGGTACATGTAGGGCGAGGGGTTGAGCCGCCGCAGCCGCCCGTAGACCGCCAAAAGATCCCCCGAGAACTCACCCCGCAGCTGGCACGAGAGCACCAGCTGGTAGACGTCGCCCGCCCGGATCGCGTCCTTCGCCCGGAGCACCTGCCGACAGAACGCCTCCCGCTTCAGGCTGGGCTCGAGCCCGCGCAGCTCGAACCTTTGGGCCTCAGCCTCGATCTCGATGTCGTCGGAGCGGAGCTGAGCGGCGTCGGCGAGCGCCTCCCTGAGCGCGCCCCGGCGATCGGGGCCGTACGAGAAGTAAAGCGCCCGCCCCCGGCGGTGATCCACGATCACGCCGTCGAGGTAGAGCCCCATGAGCAGCTCGGGGAACCCCGAGCGCTTGAGGGCGCAGAGCACGGGCTCTAGATAGCTCACAAAGTCGTAGGCGACGTAGCCGACGAGCCCGCCGACGTACTTGTCCGGCCGCGGCCACGGCCCCTTGAGCCGGGCGCGAACGGCGCCCATCAGGGCGCGCAGCCCGTCCAGGGGGCTTGCGACTTCAGTCTCAGCGGGAGCGTGAACGTCGAGGGGCTCCCCGTCCAGGCGCAGCTGGCCGTCCTGCACGCTCACCACGCAGGCGGGCCCGAACCCCAAGAAGGTGAACTCCGCCAGGCGCTCCGGCCCCGGCGCGCTCTCCAGGAGGAAGCTCGCCGAGCTAGAAAAGCGCGCCCTCAGCGCGCGATAGAGCGCGAACGGGTCGGGAACGGCGATCTCCTCGAAGAGGGGTTCCCGGCGCAGCGGGAGGGAAGGGGGCAACTCAATCGAAGGCCGCGGGTGGGCAGCTCGAGGCGGGCCAAACGTGACCACCTCTCTTGACGTCGACGTCAAGGCCCATCTCCATCGTCCGTCACCTCCATCGCGTCGCGGAAGATTGGCGCCCATTATAGCCGAGGGCCGCGAAACGTCAAGATGGGCCGTCACGGGCCGCCCAGGCTAGGGGAGCACCCAGCTCTCGTAGCCGAGGCGTTGGAGCGCCTCGACGACCCGCTGCGCGTCCTGAGGCGTCTCGAACCCCAGCCGGAAGGTCCCGCCCAGCCCCTCGCGGACCTTGAGCAGCTCGATGTCCTTGATGTTGACGCCTGCGCGGGCGACGGCGGCCGTGATCTCGGCCAGGGCCCCCGGCCGGTCCGGGACCCACACGGCCACCTCGGCGCAGGGCCGGAGCAGCCCCTTGGGCCGGACCGGGAGGGCCTTGCGAAAGCGCGCCGCCCGCTCGAAGGCCCTCCGCAGCTCGTTCGTCCCCTCGCGCTCCTCCAGGGCCTCCAGCTGGCCTTTAAGCGCCTGCAGCTCGTCGATCAGCGCCTCGAGCGCCGCCCGCACGCGGGGGGCGTTCGTGCTCAAGATGTCGCGCCAGAGGCCGAAGGGCGAAGCGGCCACCCGCGTCAGGTCCCGAAACCCGCCCGCCGCCCAGTCCAGATGGCCCCGCGCCCCGACGACGTTGACCAGCGCCACGGCCAGCAGCTGAGGGAGGTGGCTCGTGTAGGCCACGATCTGATCGTGCCGCTCGGGCTCCAGCTCGACGACCAGAGCCCCCAAGCTTTCTAAAAAGCCCCTAAGCGCGGCGGCGCCCTCCCGGCCGCGGGGCGCGTCGGGCTGGGGGGGCGTCAGCACGTAGAGGGCGTTCTCGAAGAGCAGCGGCTGAGCGTGCTCGATCCCTTGGGCTTCCGAGCCCGCGAGGGGGTGGCCGCCCACGAAGACGGCGCCCTCGGGCGCCCCGCCCATCGCGGCCCCGGCCGCCCGGCAGATCTCCAACTTCGTGGACCCGACGTCCGTGACGACGGCGCCCGGCTTCAGCGCCGGGACGACGCGGTCCAAAAGCTTCAGTATGGTCAAGATGGGCGTCGCCAGCACGACGAGGTCCGCCTCGGCGACGGCGGCCTCCAGCCGCTCGGGCGGAACGCCCGCGTCGATCGCCCCCCGCCCGAGGGCTCTCGAGAGCACCTCGGGGAAGTCGACCCCGATGACGCTCGTCTCGGGGCGGAAGCGCTTCGCGGCCAGGGCCAGCGAGCCCCCGATCAGCCCGAGCCCGACGATCGCGACCCTACGCGGCCACCCGCCCTCGAACGCCGACTCCATCGCCATGGCGGGCCTCCCGTTCCCGTTCTGTCCCTGAAGATTGAGGCGCCGGGGCCCGGCGCCCGACGGCCCAGGCCACCCGCCCGAGCGCCTCCATCAGCCGGGCGAACCCCTCCGGCGTCAGCGCCTGCTCGCCGTCGCTCAGCGCCTTCTCGGGCTGGGGGTGCACCTCGACGATCAGGCCGTCGGCCCCGGCGGCGATCCCCGCCAGCGCCAGCGGCGGCACCTTCTCGCGGGCCCCGGCCGCGTGGCTCGGGTCGACGAGCACGGGCAGGTGGGTGAGGCGCTTCAGCGTCGGGATCGACGTGAGGTCCAAGCTGAAGCGGGCGTGCTCCCGCTCGAACGTCCGGATGCCCCGCTCGCAGAGCACGACGTTGGGGTTGCCCTCGGCCAGCACGTGCTCCGCGGCCCAGAGCCACTCCTCGACCGTCGCGGCCAGGCCCCGCTTGAGCAGCACGGGCTTCTCGCTCCGTCCGACGGCCCGCAGCAGCGCGTAGTTCTGCATGTTCCGCGCCCCGATTTGCAAGATATCGGCGTACTCCGCGACGAGCTCCACTTGGGCGGGCTCCAGCACCTCCGTGACGACGAACAGGCCGTGGGCGTCCGCCGCTCGTCTTAAGAGCTTGAGCCCCTCCTCGCCCAAGCCCTGGAAGCTGTACGGCGACGTTCGGGGCTTGAACGCCCCGCCCCGCAGCCCCTGGGCGCCCGCGCGGGCCACGCGCTCCGCGACCGTGAAGATCTGCTCTTTATCCTCAACGGCGCACGGCCCCGCGATCACCACCAGCTCCCGACCCCCGATCGCGACGTCCCCCACGCGGACGAGCGTCCGCTCGTCATGGCCCGATCGCTCCACCAAGCGACGCCTGTTCCCCTTCATCGTCTGCGCAGCGCTCATAAGCGCTCCTTTCCCAAGGTCTACTCTGAGAAGGAAGCCTCTTTGACGGTTCTGACGATCCGGCGCTTCGGCCAAAGCGATTGGGCCTCAAGCGCCGTTCGGTCAGCTCAACCCAAACGCCGACGGCTCACCGTTCAGGACGTCAGGGGAATATGGGGCTTGAGCCGCGCTCGCCTCACCAGAGGCGATACGGCCAGCAGGAGGTGGTATACAAGCGGAAGGAGGGGTGCAGGGGGAAGCCCGCAAGGCGGGCAAAGGAAGAAGCCGTACTCGGACGGCGCCGAACCGCCGCTTGCATCGCCGCCTTTCGCTGTCGCGCTCCGCGTCCGCGCATGGCATCCCTCCTTGCGAAAGCTCAAGGTGAGCGCAGTATAGCACACCCACCGGCGACGCGCCAAGCCCGATTTCCCCTCCGAGGCGGGGTCGGGTACAATGGCAATGCGCCGCCATGCCCTCGAGGACGATCGTGGAGCACCTCAAGGCCCAGCTGGAGGCGGCCTATCGGGGCAGCCGCTGGCACTCCCTCTTGAGCGCCCTCAAGGGCATCACGCCCGAGGAGGCCGCCTGGACGCCGCCCGCGTACAAGGGCTTCCCCTGGATGCGCGGCTCGATCGTGGAGATCGTGTTCCACGTCGGCGGCGACAGCCTCTACCAGCTCGACCACGCCCTGGGCGCCCGGGCGCTCACCTGGGAGGCGCTTCAGGAGCGCTTCCGGCGGGAGGGCGGCGACTTGAGCGCCGCGCTGAAGCTCGCCGAGGAGGGCCATCGGGCGCTGCAGCGGGCACTCGACGGCCTCGACGACGAGCAGCTCCAACGGACGTATCCCACCCCCGAGAGTCAGGGCGAGCGGCGGCGCACCCTGCAGGCGTTCTTCGAGATGATGGTCGAGCACCACCTCTACCACGCCGGGCAGATCGTCTACGTGCGCTGCCTGTATCGGGGGCTCAAGGATCGAGGGCTTTTGGCCCGAGTCGATCAGCTTTCTTCAGGTTCAGCGGGGCTCTGAGCCTGAGGAGACGGGGGCTCCGGCGTGACCGTCGAGTGGGCGGCCAACGCCTTGGCGCGCTCGGGCGTGAACGCGTCCGCCGAGAGCAGCTCGAACGGCTTCTCGGGGACGAGGTAGAGCGTCTGGCTCGGGAAGGCGAACTCGATGCCCTCCTCCTCGAAGCGCTTTTTGATCTCGAATAGAATCTCCTCGAGGCACTTTAAGTACTGCTCGTAGTCCAGATACTTGCACCAGTGGTTGACGAGGATGTTGAGCGAGTAGTCGCCGAAGCTGTTGAAGTAGGCGCGGTACTGGGCGGTGCCGGGGTGGCGGGCCATGACCTCCCTCAAGATCTCGACGGCCCGCTTGAGCTTCTCGTAGCTCGTGTCGTACGTGACGCCGATGGTGAAGTTGGTGCGCCGGGTGGGGCGGGCGTCCCAGTTGTCGATCTTGGCGTTGGCCACGACGCTGTTGGGCAGCGTGACGAGGGTGCCGTCGAAGGTGCGCAGCCGGGTGCTCCGCAGCCCGATCGCCTCGATCTTGCCCGTGAAGCCCTCCAGGCTCACGGCGTCGCCGATGGTGAAGGGGCGATCGAGAAAGATCGTGACGGCCCCGAAGACGTTCTCGAGCGTGGGGCGGGCGGCCAGCGCCACGGCCAGCCCCGCGATCCCCAAGCTGGCCAGCAGCCCCGCGATCTCAATCCCTAAATTGTCCAGCGCGATCAGCACGATCACGATGACCGCGAACGTCCTCAGCGCAAGGCGAGCGACCTGAAGGAGGGTGTCGTCGAGCTTCGTCTCCGTCTTCTCGACGTGGGCCTTGAAGTACGCGACCCCGACGTCGATGAGCCGCAGCACCAGATACAAGGCCGTCAGCGCCACCAAGACGATGAGGAGCTTGCCCAAGACCTCCCGAAGCGTCTCGTTGTCGACGAGCAGCTCCAGCCCTGTCCAGAAGACCAGGGTGAAGAGCAGCAGTTTGAGCGGGAGGCGGGCCAGCTTGACCAGCGACTCGTAGACCTCAGGCCGCTCCTCGTGCAGGCGCTTGAGCCAGCGGGACTCCAGCAGCCTCAAGATCAAGAAGTAGCTCAAGAACGCCGCAAACGCGACCCCCAAGAGGGTGAGGTAGTCGCTCAGTGGGTTCCCAAAGACGGGCCGACTGAGGACCTCCACGGCGCTCCGCCCCCCCTAAGGCCGCCGCGGGCGGGTGAGCCACCCGACGGCGACCACGAAGGCCATCGTCAGGAACAGCACGAGCCAGATGAAGACGGCCAGCGCCCAGGGCGACAGCGGCTCCTGCGCCTTTTCCGCCAGTCCCTGTCCCGCCTGGAGCCG
>WFPR01000043.1 GCA_015487455.1 Candidatus Bipolaricaulota bacterium | reverse complement strand
CGGGTGCCGCTGTTCTCGACCTCGGCGGTGACGAGCACGACCGCGCCCCGGGGGACGGGCGAGCTGGGGGTGAAGCGCAGCGCGATCGGGTGGAGCTCCGGCCCCGCCTCCGGGATGACTTGTTCGGGCGTTTCCACGACGCGAAAGGCGAGCGCCAGCGCGTTGTCCGTCTCGTCGGTCTCCTCGATCAGGCCCGCCGGGTCGACGACGACCCGCAGCTCGTAGCGGCCGGGCGTCAGTCCCGCCGTCGAGAACTGCACGACGATCTGAAGGGCGCTCTGAGCGTCCAGGGCGAGCCCCCGGCAGCGGTCCTCGCCCAGCACGAACGCCCCAACGGGGCCGCAGGCGAAGCCCTCAAGCTCGCGGGCGTCCCGCTCAGCCCCCGTCGCCTCCAGCGGGGTCAGGAGGAAGTCCAGCTCGACGGTCGAGATGGGCACGGGGCTCTCGTTGCGCACCACGACCAGGGCGGAGACGGGCTGCCCCGCGACGACGCTCGGCGGGGTGACGCGCCCCTCGGCCGCGCGCAGGTTGCGGGGCGGCGGCCGGAGCACGAAGTCCAGCGTCAGGACGTTGTCGCCCTCGTCGGCCTCCGTCGTGACCTCGTTGTCGGGGTCGACGACGATCCGCAGCTCGTAGGCGCCGGGGTCGAGCAGCCGGGTGACCAGCTCCACGCGCAGCGTCCGGCGCTCGTGCCCGCGCAGCCCCTCGGCGACGGTGCAGCGCCCCTCGATGACGGGGAGGTCGGGGCAGCGGATCGACGGCGGCCTCAGCTCGCGGAACTCCACGCCCTCACGCTGCCGCAGCAGGAAGCTCAGGGGGATGGGCGCGGTGACGTCCGCCGGGCGGTCGTTCTCGAGGGTGAACGTGACGGTGAGCAGGTCGCCCTGGCGGGGCTCGGGCGGCGTCAGCGTGAACGTGGCCAGGAGGGTGAGGTTCGGCCGCGGCGGGCGCACCACGAGGACGGCCTCCGGCTCGCCGCGGTTGTTGTCCTCGCGGGTTTCGGCGATCTCGTTGTCGGGGTCGGCCACCACGAAGATCGTGTACTGGCCCGGCGCAAGGCGTCCCGTGTCGAGCCGGGCGCGGACGAGCAGCTTGTCGTTCGGCTGGCCGCGGGCGCTCAGCCCCGGCACCCGGCAGCGGGCGGGGTTCGCCTCGTCGTCCTGGGGCGCCAGCTTGGGGAACGTCAGGCAGCGCACGACGTCGGGCCCCAGCTCGACCTCGGGCTCGCCGTCCCGCTGCGCCAGGAAGGCCACGTCGAAGGGGCGGTCGAGCGGCACCGTCTCACGATTCGACACCTCGGCCTCGACCGTGACGGGCTCCCCTTGCTCCACGGACAGGGGCTCGATCGCGATGGGCGTCGTCACTTGGATGTCGGGGGTCTGGGCGTGGACCGGGAGCTGGAGCGCGAGGGGCGCGAGCCCCCCGAGCGGGGCCATCACGAGGAGCCCGAGCCACCGCAGCCCGACGACCCGAACGGCTTTGACGTTGGCCTTGAAGCCCCAGCTCATCCCATCGCCCCTCGCCTCGTCGCCACGCTGCTCCCTGGGTCCCGTCCCGGCGGCGGGTCAGTCCAGGGCGGAGAACGGGATGGTCAGGGTGTACAGCCCGTTCCCGCCGCCGTAGAGGGCGCGGACGCCCTCGAACCCGAAGATCCCGATTATGCCCTCCAGCACGATCTGGGCGCGGATCGGCCCCCTGGCCCGTCGGGGCTCGGTGGCCAGCTCGCACGACGCGTCCATCACGTAGAGCTTGGCGTCGTCGGCGCCGACGAAGACGAGCCCGCTGCCGGGCCGCCCCTCGCGGCCGTCGTCGACGGCCAGCACGTTCACCGGGCCCCCGATCGTGTCCCGCAGGGCGCAGCGCTGGAACAGGCCAGCGGAGGCGCTCAGCGCGTACACGGTGCCCTGGGCCGTCCCCGCGTAGACGATCTCGTCCTTGTCGTCGAACGTCAGGGCCGTGATCGGCTCGCCCAGCCGACTGGGCGAGCCGGTGACGTCGGCCCCGCCCAGCGTGAGCATGCGCACGTCGCCGTTGCCGAGCCCCACGAGGATGTACGTGCGGGAGGCGACGCGGCCGAAGGCGACGGCTCGCACGGCGCTCCCGGCCGTAGCCAGCGTCGTGACCCGCGCGCCGTCCAGCCGGGGGCAGGCGTCCTCGGGCATGCGGTAGAGCGTGCCGTCCTGGGTGCCCAGGTACTTGTTGCCCTGGAAGATCACGACGGCGGTGATCGGGCTGCCCGCCTGGAAGCAGAGCGCCGTCGTGATCGAGAGGACGTCGCCGCGCTCGCCCTTCCTCACCCGGACGCGGTAGAGGTTGCCGTTGAGGGCGCCGATGAAGGCCTCGCTCTCGCGGCTGCGGATGAGGTGGGGGGCGATCACCTGCAGGGCCCGCGTGTCGGCGGGGAACGAGGCCGCGACCGTCCTGAACTGCGCCTCCAGCGTCTCCGGGCGGTCGACGTTGACGATCACCAGCCGCCCGTCGGCCAACCCGACGTAGAGCAGCTTGACCTTGCGGTCGAAGGCGAACGACGCGATCTCGGCCCCCAGGGCCAGCGGCGAGCCCTCGATCTCGGGGCAGACGGAACCGGGCTCGGCCGCGTCGACGTCCTCCTTGCGGAAGGCGTGCAGCGTGACGGCCCCGTCGGGGCCCTTGACGCCGACGTAGAGGACGGCCACGGGGCGGTTGTCCTCGGGGGAGGTGCCGACCCCCTGCCCCAGGGTGACGACCTCGCCCTCCAGGCGGCAGACGGCGTCCGTGTCGCCCGGGCCGCTCACGGTGAGCCGGGCGATCAGCTCGTTGTTCGTCTCGTCCAGCTCCCGCCCCTCCAGAAGCTGGACGCGCACCCGCACGAGGTAGCGGCCCGCCTGCAGCTTGGCGGTGTCCAGCACGTCGGAGACCTCCAGGAGCTTGCCCTCGGCGAGGGCGCGGGTCTCCTCGGGGCCGAGGCGGATCTCGCCCCGTTGGAACGCCGCGCGGCTGTACTCCAGGCACGTCGGGGCTTCCAAGCAGTGCTCGAAGAGCACGACCATCTCGGGGCTCTCGGGCCTCCCGGTGTTCTCGATCTGGACCCGCACCGTCACCGGAATGCCCTGGGGGACGGGCGAGGGCGGTCGGAACGTCACCGCCACGGGGTGGTACTCGGGCTGGACCACCCCGACGAGCAGCAGCGCCTCGCGCTCGTCGTCGGCCGTCGAGAGCTGCTCGATGCCTTGAGCGACGAGGCGCACGCGCACCAGATAGCGCCCGGGCTCCAACGTCGCCACCGAGAGCACCCCCGTGGCCGCGCGCGTCTCCCCGGCTTTGAACGGGTTCTGCTCGCTGAACGCGAACGAGCAGACCACGCAGAGGGTGACGCGCGTGTAGGCCGTCTCGTGCTCGGCGCGGAACTCCATCTCGACGGTCAGGCGCCCGGCCGTGACGTCGGCCGTCCCGTCGTTGGCGATCGTGGCCTCGATCTGGACCACCTGGGTGGCCTCGGGGTCCTCGACGTAGCCCGGGTTGAGCGCCACGCGCCGGAGCACGAGGTTGGGCGTGCCGGTGGGCTCCTCGGGGGCCGGTGGCTCCGGCTCCGAGGGCTGCCCTAGCCCCAGTCCCAGCCCTAGGCCGACGCCCAGGGCCGCAAGGGCCGCGACGAGGCCGATGGAGGCCCTTCGGGCCTGCCCTCGCCCCCGTCGTGGCGGCCTGCTCCTCGGTCTCATGATGATCGCCCTCGCGGCACGGCATCATACACCCCCCTTGAGGAACGTGTCAACGATCATCCGTCGCGCGACGGACGCGCGGATGAGCGGATGAAACGATTCTGGGAGCTCAGGTGTAAAGCGTTGTTGGCGGACGGACGAGCGGGACGGCTATAATCGCGCGGCTTGAGGCGGGACGGGACGCGGAAAGCGGACAGACGCGGAAAGGAGAGCAGCGATGACCCGTAAAGGTCCGTTCATCTGCGCGATGCTGCTCGGCGTGGTCGGGCTCCTCGGGATCGGGGTCGGAGGCGGGCTCGGCCAGGGCCAGGACGACCCCCGGGAGCGGCTCCGGCAGCTCCTCCTCACCCAGGAGGAGCTGATCGAGGCGCTGGGGGGGGACGAGGCGTGGGTGGTGAAGGCTGTCGACCGCCTGAACCCCGAGCCGGAAGGCACGGTGGCCACGGCCGTCGCGACCTACGTCAACACGAACACGGACGCCGCGCTGGTGATCGGCCTCCTGGAGTTTCAATCCGCCGACTCCGCCGGGCGATTCGTGGAGGCCCTGCTTTCGGCCCCTCAGGTCGTGGGGGAGCCCCGCGACCTCAAGGCCGAAGCCCAAGAGGATCCCGAGCGCCTCCCCGAGCCCCTCGCCCAGGAGACGGATCGGGTGCTCCTGCTGACGTTGGAGAAGGACCGTCAGCAGCTCCTCTTCCAGCGGGGGACGCTGTTGGCCTTCCTGAGGATCGCCGAGGGGACGCTTGACGAGCAGCGGCTCCTAAAGGTGGCCGAGCGCCAACTGCGCAAGGTGCTGACGTTCTGCGAGGGCCTCGAGGGGGCCAAGCCCGCGCCCGCGTACTGCGCGCCGCCCGCGTAGCCTTCACGCCAGGCGCCGCGTCCAGCTGGGGGCCCCGCCAACTCAATGCCTAAAGCACAATGTAATGCGCATCACATCGGGTGTTGTCTTTCGCTTTTCCGCTGTGCTAGGATGGCCGTGACCGTCAAGGGCTGGGTGAACAACGCGAAAACGCTAACGCTGAAGCGGGCGTGAAGCGGGGCGCAACCCAAGGAGGGTCAAAATGGCCAGCAGGAGGCGTCGGGCACTTCTCGTCGGCGTGTGGGTCTTGGCCTTGGGGGTGGGAATGGGCGGGGCGGTCGCGTTCGGGCTGCTGCAGGCGTCGTCGGGCGGCCAGCCAGAGCTCCACCCGACGGCGCTGATTTTAGAGCCCGCGTCCCCGGTGGAGCGGGGGCGCTTGGTGAGCGCGATCGCCAAGCTGGAGAACACGGGCTCGAAGGCGGCCTCGGCGTTCAAGGTGGAGTTCTTCGTCCGGGCCCGTCCGGAGCCGGGGGAGGGCGCCCCCAGCTGGACGAGCTTCGCCGTCGTCGAGCTGCGCGGGCTGGCCCCCGAGGAGCAGGAGATCGAGGTCAAGGGCGTCCTCGACACGGCCGACCCCGCGCTCATCCCGGCCCCGGGCGTGTACGAGATCCGCGTGGTGGTCGACTCCAACGACCAGATCCCTGAGCTGGACGAGACGAACAACGAGCTGATCGTCTCGCTCAGGGTGGTCCCCTCCCGGCTGGGGAAGCCCGATCTCAGGCCCGTGGCGCTGACGTTCGAGCCGCCCTCGCCCGTGACCGTCCAGGACGTCGTGCTGGTCGCGACGACGGTGCGCAACACCGGCGACCGCGACGCCGGGCCCTTCGAGGTCGCGTTCTCGTACTGCGTTTTGCCCGAGGGGCGGACGAGCTGCCCGACGGGCTTCATCGAGTTCGGGGAGCGCCCGCGCTCCGACGGGGTGCTGCCCAAGGGGAGCGAGCTCCGCTTCACCCAGCCGCTGGACATCCCGGCGCTGGGCCTGCGGCCGGGGCATTATCTCGTCAAGGTGACGGTCGACCCGCCCTCGCCCGACCAGCCCGCCGGGCGCCTCGAGGAACAAGATGAGGCGAACAACGAGCTGATCGCGGCGCTCTTCGTCCAAGGGCCGGAGCTGTTCCCCACGAGCGTGAGCTTCGAGCCCGCGCTCCCCCGCCTCGGGGACGCCGTCCGGGTGACGGCGACGGTGAGGAACGCCGGGGTGGGGACGGCCCACAACGTGGAGGTCGCGTTCTACGTCGACGGGGCGCGCTTCGCCCTGACGACCGTCACCGTGGAGGAGAACCAAGAGGCCCCCGTGGAGGGCGTGCTGAGGACGGACGCGTTCGGCTTGGGGGTGGGCGTCCACACGCTGCGGGTGGTCGTCGACCCCGACGATCGCATCCCCGAGCGCGACGAGACGAACAACGAGATCCGCACGGCGCTGACGCTCCAGCCGCCCGTGCCCCGGCGCGCCGAGCTCCACCCGAAGCGCCTGGTCGTCACCCCCAGCTCGCCGATCGAGCTGAGCCCCGAGGGGCGGCTCACCGTCCAGGCGGAGGTCGTCAACACCGGCGAGGTGGCGGCCGAGGGCTTCGACGTCGCGTTCTTCTACAGACAAAAGGGGCGGGCGCGCTGGCGGCCGCTCCCCTGCACCACGAACTGCCCGATCGCCTCGCTGGCCCCCGGCTCGGGCGCGGTGGCCCAGGCCGAGCTGGCCCTGGCGGGCTTGGAGCCGGGCGCCTACGAGCTGCTCGTGAGGGTGGACCCCGACGACCGCGTTCCCGAGCTGGACGAGACGAACAACGCGATGCAGAGCGCGTTCACGCTGGTCGCGGCCCGGCGGCCCGACCTGACGCTCGACCCCGCGCGGGTGCGCATCGAGCCGTCGCTCCAGGTCGAGCGCGGGGCGACCGTGCGGGTGCGGGCCGTCGTGGTCAACGCCGGGGAGGGGCCCGCGGGGCCGTTTAGGGTCGAGTTCAGCTGGCGGCGCGTCGAGGAGGAGGCGTTCACCGTCTTCGGGCGGCTCGAGCTGGCCGGGCTCGACCTCGGCGCGGAGGCGCCCGTCGAGGCCGCGCTCGAGACGGCCGCCCTGCGACCCGGCCTCTACGAGCTGCGGGTGGTCGTCGACCCCGACGACGTCGTTCCGGAGCTGGACGAGACGAACAACGCCTTCACGACGGGGGCGAGCCCCGAGCAGGCGGCGCCGCTGTTCGTGCGGGGACCGGACCTGGCTGTCGTAGGGGTGCGCTTCGCCGACCCGACCCTCTCCCCGCTCTCGCCGCTCGTCACCCAGGGCGAGCCCGTCGAGCTGATCGCGGAGGTCGCGAACGTGGGCGCCGAGGCGGCGGGCGGGTTTGAGGTCACGTTCTGCTGGCGGCCGGTGCCCACGGCGGCCGCGCTCCCGGGCGAGGCGCCCTGTCGGCCGTTCGGCGAGGCGGTCCGGTTCCCCGGCCTGGGCGTCGGCGTGACGGTGCAGGCGCGGACCGTGCTCGACACCCAGGAGTTGAAGCCCGACAGCTACGAGGTCCTCGTCCGCGTCGACCCCGCGAGGGAGGGCCTCCCCGTCGGCGAGGTCGAGGAGGAGAACGAGCTGAACAACGTGGGGATCGTGACGCTGGGCGTCCTGCCGCGGCCCGACTTGGTCGTCTCGGGCGTGCGCCTGGCGCCGCCCCCGCCCGTCGAGCCCGGCGCGACCGTGGCCGTCTTCGCCGAGGTGGCCAACGCGGGCGAGGGCCCGGCCCGCAAGCCCTTCACGGTGCGGTTCGGGTGGCGTCGCCTGGGCGAGCCGGATGGTGGGTGCCCCGCGTTCGCGACGCGGGAGATCGCGTCGCTTGCGCCCGGCGAGTCGATCACGCTGCGGGCGGAACTGCCGACGGTCGAGCTGGGGACCGGCGGCTTCGAGGTCTGCGTGACCGTCGACCCCGAGGACGCCATCCCCGAGGCGGACGAGGGGAACAACGTCGCGGTCGCGGCCCTGGCCGTCGGGCGGCCCGACCTGCTCGTCGAGGCCATCACGTTCGACCCGGCGCGGCAGGTGCCGTTTGGCCAGGAGCTGAAGCTGTTTGCGGACGTGCGGAACGTGGGCGACGGCCCCGTGCTGGGGCCGTTCGTGGTCGAGTTCGCCGTCCGGCGGCTCGATCCCGAGGCGCAAGCCCCGACGGGCTTCGAGCCGCTCGCGCGGGTCGAGCTGCCGGGCTTGAACGCCGGGGCGCAGGCCGCCGCCAAGGTCGAGCTGGACACGGCGAAGCTCCCCTTGGGGGCCTACGAGCTGCGGGTGACCGTCGACCCCGACGACGCCGTGCGCAACGAGCTGGATGAGACGAACAATCAACAAACGGCCCGGTTCGCCGTGGGGCTGCCGGACTTGATCGTCCGGGGGGTGACGTTCGACCCGGCGCGGCAGGTGCCGTTTGGCCAGGAGCTGAAGCTGTTTGCGGACGTGCGGAACGTGGGCGACGGCCCCGTGCTCGGGGCCTTCGAGGTGGCGTTCGCCGTCCGGCGGGTGGAGCCCGCCGAGCAGGCGGAGTTCATCGAGATCGTCCGCGTCGAGCTGGAGGGTCTGAGTGCGGGGACGCAGGCCGCGGCCAAGGTGGAGCTGCCAGCGGGGCGGCTGGCCCCAGGGGCGTACGAGCTGCTCGTGGTCGTCGATCCCGGCGATCGGGTGCCCGAGCTGGACGAGGGGAACAATCAACAAACGGCGCGCTTTGCCGTCGGACTGCCGGACCTCCGGCTCCTCCAGGTCGGCGTCCAGCCGTCGCGGCAGGTGCCCCTCGGGCAGCCGTTGAGGCTCCTCGCCCAGGTCGAGAACGCGGGAGAGGGGCCGAGCCTGGAGCCCGCCGTGGTCGAGTTCGCCGTGCGGCGGATGGATGCTCCCTTCCCGACGTCCCCTCAGCCCGTGGGGCGGGTGACGGTGCTGGCCCTGGCCGCGGGGGAGCAGGGCACGGCTTCCCTCGAGCTGGACACGGGGCGGCTCCCGCCGGGGATCTACGAGCTGCAGGTCGTCGTCGACCCCGAGAACGCCATCCGCGAGACGGACGAGGGGAACAACCGAGCCACGGCGCGCTTCGTCCTCGGGCTGCCCGACTTGGTCGTCCAGAGCGTGACGTTTGACCCGATCCCGCCCGTCGTGGCCGGGGAGCCCTTAACGATCTCGGCTGCGATCGTGAACGAGGGCCGGGGGCCCGCCCTGGCGCCCGTCGTCGTCGAGTTCGCCCTGCGCCCGGTGCGGGAGCCGGAGGAGGCCGAGGGCGCGCCGCCCTTCGGGTTCGCGCCGGTGGGCCGGGTCGAGCTGCCCGAGCTGGCCGCCGGGGGCCAGGCGGTCGCCCAGCTTCGGCTCGACACGGCGACGCTCGCGCCCGGCCGCTACGAGCTGCGGGTCACCGTCGACCCGGCCAACGCGATCGCCGAGAGCGACGAGGGGAACAACGCGCGGGTGGCGCTCCTCGAGCTCGTCCCGGAGACGGTGGCCGAGCGGCCCGACCTCGCGATCACGGAGCTGAAGCTGCTGCCGGAGCGGGTCCGCGTCGGCGACCCCGTGGAGGTGCGCGCCGAGGTCGCCAACCTCGGCGGCCGGGACGCGGGGCCGTTCCTCGTGATGTTCTACTACCGCAAGCTGGGCACGGACCGCCTGGTGAACTTCGCCCAGGTGACGTTCCACCAGGGGCTCAAGGCAGGCGAGCGCAAGCTCCTGGTCGTCAAGCTCGACACCTCGATCCCCTGGCGCGGGCAGTTCGAGATCGTCGTGCGCGCCGACGTCAACGACCAAGTCGAGGAGGCCGACGAGACGAACAACGAGGCCCGCAAGCTCCTCGAGATCTTTTAGCCTAGCCTTGCGCTTGCGCGGACGTGGGCGCGAGGGGAGCCGGGCCCATCAGCGTGTCGTATTTGATGTTCCCCTGGGCGTCGACGACGGCCAGGCTCTCGATCGTCTCGCCCGAGGCCAGCGTCCAGCGCAGCTTGACGACGCGGTCGCCGGAGGCCACCCGCTTCGAGATGTACGCCAGCAGCGAGTCCGCTCCCAGCGCTTCAACGTCGAGCCGGGCCCTCTCCTCGTCCGAAAGCTCCCCGAAGGACTTGACCGTGAGGCCCTTCTCGTCGTAGGCGAGCACGATCCACGACCGCTGCGTCAGGGTGCGCACCCAGCGGGCGCGGGTGAGCGGGTTCACCGTCTCGACGACCTCGACGACCTCCGCGCCCGTGAGGGGCCAGGGCGTCTCGCTTAAAAATGCGTCCAGCTGGGGCTTGAGCGCGGCCTCCAGCGCGGTGGGCGCGGGCACGGCGGCCTCCTCGGGCGCCTTGGGGGCCAGGATCGCCCGGGCGATCACGTAGAGCACCACGGCCCCGACGACGGCGCCCACGGCGATCGCGATGTTCTGCGGGATCCCGAAAATTGTGGGGACGGGCCTCTCCTCGACGACGACCGTCAGCACCTGGGGCTCCGACGCCGCCCCCTGATCGTCCACGACGACCAGGCGCACGTTGTACGCCCCCGGCCGCTCGTAGACGTGGGTGACCACGGCCTTGTCGGGGCCCGACAGCACCGTCCCGTCGCCCAGGTCCCAACGGTAGTCGACGATGGCGCCGTCGGGGTCGATCGAGGCCGTCGCGTCGAAGGTGACGGGCTCCCCGGCCTTGGGCGCGATGGGGTCGTAGACGAACACGGCCACGGGCGGGAGGTTCTCGGGCTCGGGCTGGTCGGGCGGCTGCGGCTCCTCCTCCGGCGGCTGCGGGGGCTGCGCTTGTGGCGTCACGGTCACGGTGAGCTCGGCGCTCAAGCCCTGGCTGTCGCCGTCCGTGGGCTTGGCCCGCGCGTTCGCCGTGAGCGTGAACGTCCCCTCCTCCTGGGGGGCTCTGACGTCGTAACTGTTGGTGAGCGTCTCGCCGGGCTGGAGCCCGCCCAGGCGGAACGCGCGCAGGTCGCCGCTCACCAGCTCGAAGCCCGGCGGCAGCTCCGACACGATGGCCGCGAAGCTCAGCTCGACCTTGGCCCGCAGCTCCTCCGTGACGGTGAACGTCTCGCCGGGGGCGACTTGATCGGGGGCGCGGCGGGTGAAGACGAACAGCTCGTTCTCCACGCTCGTGCTCCCCAGCAGCGCCGTGGAGAGGGCCGTCCGAGCGAGCGCCTTCAGCGGCTCGGTCGGCTCGGTCGGCTTGGCCAGCTCGGTCGGGGAATGGGGGAACGTCAACAGCAACAGCGCCGGGATCAGGATCGACACCAGGATTCGCTCAACCATGCGCTCGGCTCACCTTCTCCTCGTTGGTTTGGATTCGCCTCGCCCTCAGGCGCGTCTTGGGCGCTGTGACCAGCCGTGACTACGTGACTATAACAAGCCGGGCTCTCGGGGAGCAAGGTCAGCTGCCCTGCGTGAGGAGGACGTCGCGTTCGCGTTGACTTCCGCTGCCCAATTCAGTATATACGGGTCGAACTTCCATGGACGTTCGAGCTCAAGGGCGACGTCGGCGTCGGCGCGCCTGGGCGGCGTTCGCGGGGGTCGCGGGGCTGGTGGCCGTCGATCAGCTGACCAAGGGGCTGGCCGAGCGCCACCTGAGCGCCCAGGTCGTCCCCGTTTGGGACGGCTACGTGCGCCTGGCGCTGGCCCGCAACCCGGGGGGCGCCTTCGGCCTCTTCGCGGAGCAGGGGCCCTGGCTCGCGGGGCTGGCGCTGGTGGTGGCCGCGGCCCTCCTGGTGGCGCTGTGGCGCACCCCCGAGGGGGCGCTGCGCCTCCGGCTGGGGCTGGCGGCGGTCGCCGG
>WFPR01000042.1 GCA_015487455.1 Candidatus Bipolaricaulota bacterium | reverse complement strand
GTCCACGACGGGGCGCGCCCGTTCGTCTCGCTCGGCTTGATCGAGGCGCTCTTCGAGGCCGCCCGGGCCCATCGGGCGGCCATCCCGGTCCTGCCCCTCCACGAGAGCGTCCACGCCCTCGATCAGGAGGGCTTCGTCGCCCGGACGCTGGAGCGCGCGGGCCTGCACCTCGCGCAGACGCCGCAGTGCTTCGAACGGCTGTTGCTCGAGCGCGCGCTCGAGAAGGCCGAGGAGCGGGGGCTCGCGTTCACGGACGAGGCGGCCGCGGTGTTCGCGATGGAGGGCGTGCGGGCTTTCGCCGTCCCCGGCGAGCCCCAGAACCTCAAGGTCACCACGCCCTGGGATCTGCGGCTCGCGGAGGCCCTGCTGAAGGCGGGCCTGGTCCGCTTCGGCTGAAGCTCAACCCGGCGGAGGTGCCTCGTGGGACGGGCTCACAAGTGCGCGCGCTGCGGCGGGCCGACCCACCGCCTGCCCCCGGAGGCCGACTGGCGGCCGTTCGCCCCGTCGGGCTTCCGGCTCACGCGGGTGAGCCACTGGTGCGTCCCCTGCATGGCCGAGGAGTGGCCCTACAGCGCGATCGACGAGCGCTACGCGATCGTCTGGAAGCTCGTCCGCCGCGAGCCCGATCGCCCGCCCCCGTATCCGCGCCGGCCGAGCGCGGGCGTCGACGAGGCCGAGGACCCGGAGGACACCCTGGGGTGGCTGGCGCTGTGGCTCTCCCGCCCCCAGCGGGGGAGCGAGACGCGCTTCCGCGGGCTGATGGGCGCGCCCTACCGTCTGGGCTTCCCGGCCGTCCTGCTGGGCGCGGGGAACTTCCTGCTCTCGCCCCTGGGCGCCCTCAAGGAGTTCGAGAACCTGCGGGGCTTCGCCCACAGCCCGACGGGCTGGGCGGTGGCGGCCGCGGTCGTCCCCTGGCGCCACCTGGCCCTCCGGCCCGACCTCGTGCTCGACGCCGGGGCGTTCACGCCGTATTTGCCCTTGGCCGCCCACACGCTGGAGGCCCTGGCGGAGCAGGGGCTGACGCCGAGCAAGGCCTGGCGGCTGCTCGACGAGCTGCCCGACGAGGGCGCCGGGCTGGCCGTCGAGGCCTGGGAGGCCCGGCTGCGCCCCGAGCTGCCCGACTGGTGGCTCCGGCGCGTCCGGGCGGGGGAGGCGCTCGCGCGGGGGCTCGCCGCGCTGGCCGACCTGAAGCTCGAGGTGTACCTCCCGCTGGTGCCGACGGCCGAGACCCTGCCCGAGCGCCTGAGGCTCTTCCGGCCGGTGCCCGAGCGCGTTCGGGCGCGCAGCCGGGCGCGCTTGGTGCGATTCCTGGGGCGGCTCGTCGGGGCGCTCTTCCGGCAGCCGGGGCTGGAGGCGCGCTACCGCCAGGCGCGGGCCGCGTGGCGGCGGGTCGACCGCGACCTGTACGAGGGGCGCTTCGACCGCCTCGGGTCGTGGCGCCACTGGCCGCAGCTCATGGGGCTGGCCCGCCGCCTAGCCCTCGGCGGCGCGCTGGGCGTGGCCCTCCCGACCTCCATCGACACCGACACCGCCCCAGCCCCCCAGGGGGCGGGCGCGGGCTGGCGCTGGTTCGACCCCTGGCTGGAGCTGGAGTCGCTCATGGAGGCCCTGCGCGACGAGGACGTCGAGCTGTGGGTCGAGGCTCTCGAACAAGCGGGCCAAACGCTGGACGACTCCGCCCCCTCCTAGCCCCTCCCAAGGTACCGCGACCTCAGCTGCGGCGTTCTAGCCCTTTCTTTTAAGCGCCTCCAGGTATGCCTGCACGGCCCGCCGGGCCTCGTCGGAGGCCCAGACCTCCCGAACGCTGAGCTCGAAGCTCGCATGGCGCTCGGCCCGCTCGAGCGCGGGCTGGCGGAGCTGGCGCTTGGTCAGCTCGAACGTCCGCGCCGGGACGCTCCCCAGCCGCCGGGCCACCGCGCAAGCCCGCTCCAGCAGCCGATCCGAGGGCACCAGCTCGTCCACGAGCCCCCGCTCGAGGGCCTCCTCGGGGCCGAGGAGCCGACCCGCGAAGATCAGCTCGCGCAGGGTCTGCGGGGGGACGGCGGCCCTCAAGACCTCGAGGGCGAGCGGGGGGAAGGGCACGCCGACCGAGAGCTCGGGCACGCCCAGCTTGAACCCACCCCGCGCCGAGACGCGCCAGTCGCAGGCGGCGGCCAAGAGGTACCCACCGGCGATCGCGTGGCCGTTGATCGCGGCCACGACGGGCTTCGGGAGGTCGAAGAGCGCCTGAAGCGCCTCGTGAAGAAGCGGCAAGAACGCCTCGACGTACGCCGGGCCGCCCTCCACGAGCCTTTTCAAGTCAACCCCTGCCGAGAAGCTCGAGCCCGTCCCCGTGAGCACCACGGCCCGGACGTCGGGATCTTCTCGCAGCTCCGCGAGCCGAGCGCCCAGCTCGCGGCACAGCTCCACATCCAAGGCGTTGACCCTGCCGTGCTCGAGGCGCACGATCGCGATTGATCCCTGCTGTTCCCGATGGATCAAGGCTCCCTCCTTTGCGGAGGAGTATACTCAGAAGCGCCTTGGCAAGGCAATTGGGATTCTCCCGCTTCCTCCGCTGCTCCCCTGCTCTTGCCACCTGTTGTGTTGGGCGATTTTTGTATAATACAACTGAGCATGCCATGGAAATGAACTTCACCATGCAGTGCGTGCGGCGGACGGATGAGGGCTTCGTCCGCCTGGTGATGCGGGGCGACTACAAAGACCCGCAGGACGAAGAGGTGGACATCGAACCCGGGGAACTTTTGGAGTATTCCATCAGGTGGAACGAGGCAAATGTCCTCTTTTGGCCGGATGATATCCCAATAATATCGTCTGGATGAATCTCCCAGGGGTTCACATTGCTTGGCTGAAAAGCTTTGGCCCCCCACCACGCCCACCCCTACCCCGCTCGCTCGTGAAAGAGCAAGTCTCCTGGGACTTCTACGAGAAAGCAGGCCGCGGCGAGGAGAGCTACCACGATCCCCGCGAGGTCTTGCACGCCCTACAGGCCCTCTACCACGCCCTCAAAGAGCACGACGAGCAGTTCCCAAAGTACTATTGCTTAGTCTCGCTTGACGGAAAGGAGGTCCAGACCCTCACCCTCCAGATTAGTGGCCATAAATACGAGATCGCCTGCGGTTGGGACTCCTGCTACGCCCGAAGAGAGGATGGCCGGATCTTTGACCTGAGGGACAAACCCTGGGTCCAGGGGCTTTACCAAGGCTACCTTCAAGAATTTGCGGTGAAGGCGAAGAGTTTCTTTCAAATCTACGGCGAGGGCCATCTCAGGGCCTTCATGGAAGTCTGCCACACCGCCCTGCGCCACGGCTGGTGGGTCGAAACGTACTTTGGGTGATGAGGATCATCCATCGGGTTTGGATGCCGCTCCTAGCGGGTCTCCTAGGGCTGGCGATGACCACCAACAGCTTCCACACGATGGGCGAGAAGGAAGCGACCTCGGTGGACGTGTGCGCGGTCGGCTGCGACTACGCCTCCATCCAAGAGGCCGTGGCCGCCGTCCCGCCCGGAGGGGTGATCCTCGTTCGCAAGGGAACGTATGAGGAGAACCTCGTCATCAACAAGAGCCTCACGATCAAAGGCGTGGATCCCGAGCTCGTCCACCTCCGCCCGAAGGATCGCGCTCAAAGCGCCCTCTTCTTCTCCGCCCCCCACCCGGAAGCCTGGCTCATCCTCGAGAACCTCACCCTCTCCAGCGCCGTCTTCGGCCTTCGCGCTTCGGCGATCACCGCCTTCGGGGGCCGACTCGTCATCCGGAACTGCCGCCTCTTGGGCCATGGAGGAACTCAAATCGGAAGGGGTCCGGCACAGGGGTCTACGCCGTCACAAACGACGCGCTGATCGTGGACAGCCAGTTCCTCGGAGGAGCGACAGGCCTGGAGCTGCTGGGGACAAGTTGGGCGAAGGCGCGCGCCACGATCCGACGGACACAGTTTGATGACAGCATCTCCTCGGCTATCCACCTCTATTACGCCGAGGCGACCATCGAGGAAAGCTCCCTCTCCGGGACGGCGCTGGGAGGCGCGATCTCCGTGGGCACGGGCTCCAAGGCCACCATCCGGGACAGCCGGATCTTTCAAGCCGAGGTGGGGATCAGCGTGGCCGAAGCCTTCCGATCCCCCCATCGGGCCGAGGCCCTCCTGGTGCGCAATCGCATCTTCGCCAACGAGATCGGGGTGGCGACCTTGGAAGCGGCTCGGGTCTCCCTGGTGGAAAACCTCATTGTCGAGAACGGGACGGGCGTGCTCCTGGGCGGCGCCTCGGAGGCCACCCTGGAGAGGAACCGCATCAAGGGCAACAAAGGGTGGGGGGGTGGCCTTGAGGCAGCGGCCTTGTTGGGAGACCAAGAGGCGCTTCACCGGAAAGGTCCTTGGCAGAGCAAATGAAATTGTTACAAACGGCAAAGGAGACCTCTGCCCCGAGGACTACGCCTGGCCGGAGGGGTTTAAGCAGCCATAGATGGAACCCGGCTCGGCTCTGCGAACCCGACGTCTTCGTCCCTGGCTTCGCGCTGGAAACCGAATCGTCGGCAAACGCCTCGGAGCGGCTTATCCCTCCGCCCTCTGCAGGAAATCCTGAACGAGCCGCTCGCGCTCCTCGGGCGGCAACAAGTAGCGCTCCATCCCCAGGAGCCGCCGCTGGCGCGTGACCTCGTACAGAAACAGGGCCACCGTGACGCTTAAGTTGAGGCTGCGGACCATCCCGACCATGGGGATCGTCACCCGGCGGTCGGCCATCTCCACGGCCTTGGGGGAGAGCCCCCGGTGCTCGTTCCCGAACAGCAGCGCGATCTTGGGGGTCTCGAAGCGGGCCTCGAAGATCGACTCCGCCTGGGGATCGACGACGGTGGCGATCAGCTCGTAGCCCTCCCCCTTCAAGTCGTTCAAGCACGCCTCCGTTGAGCCGTAGATGCAGAAGTCGAGCCACTTGTTCGCGGAGGCGGACGTGGCCTTGCCCTCCTTGCGGGGGTTGAAGGGCTCCTCCTGCTCGAAGATCAGGCAGACGCGCTGGAAGCCGAAGGCCTCGCACGAGCGGAACGAGGCAGCCGCGTTGTGCGGGTCGTGGATGTCCTCCAGCACGACGACGCCCTGCTGCCGGTTCGAGACGACCTGATGGACGCGCCGCCTGCGGGCCTCCGTGACCATGCTTTAGCTCTGCCCTATTGCTGCTGCCCCGGGAACCACCAGCCGTCGGAATCCGCTTCTAAAATCGCCCGGGCTAAGCGCTGGGCCGTCCCGCTCTTCAGCCGGGGGAGCACGTAGGGGATCCACTTCTCAGCTTTTTTGTTGCCCAAATCGAGCTGCTCCTTGAGCATAAGCAGCAGCTCGAGCTGGTCCGCATCGCGGGCCAGCTGCGCCTCCTTCGAGCGCTGGGCCTTGAACTCCTCGACGAGCGCCCGCACCTCCGGCCCGAAGGGCAGCCTCCGCGTCTGGTCCTCCAGGGCGCGGGCCTCGTCCGCCCGGGTGTAGCGCTTCGAGACGTTGTTCAGGTCGGAGGTGCGGGTCTCGGGCAGGTCGTGAAACAGGCACATCATCAGCACCTTGGCGGGGTCGGCCCCCTCGAGCTTGGCCAGCGCGTAGCCGACCACCGCGGTGCGGTACGTGTGCTCAGCGATGCTCTGCTCCCCGCTCCCCAGGAACGCGAACCCCGTCCGGGGGAGCTTGGCCAGCATCCCCGCCTCGAAGAGGAAATCTGCGATGCGCTTGAGACTTTCAACCCCCATGTTCCTCCCCGGCTTCGCGAAGGACCCGCGCGTACAGCTCTTGCCCGACCCAAAAGCCCGCCTTCTGGATCAAGTCGTCCAAGATCGGGCGCACGGACCGGATGATTTTCTCTCTCTTCGCGTGCAGCAGGACGCCGAGAACGCCCAGCGTCCGCACCCGTAAGCGCTCGGCGACGCGTCGTCCTGCAAGCTCGTCCATCAGCAAGAGATCGGCCGAGCGCGCCACGGCCAAGGCGATGGCCTCCGCCTCGCCTTTGTCCAGCTCGAGCTGCAATGCCTCTACCAGCCGACGATCTTGAACCTCTTGAACGTGAATCCAAGAGGCTTCTTGGAGAGCCCGCCGGGCGCCCTCGTCGGGCAGCGCCCGCAACTCGGCCTCCACGGCTTTGGGGATTTGCAGCTCACGATAAAGTTTTAAGTTCATGAGAGGGGATGTATCGCTCACGACGTTCACGATGCGTTCAGCTCTTCGAGCGCCTTGAGGTCCTTTTCCCATCCTTCTTGGTCGTAGTGAACAGGGACCTCGCGGCTGGCCAGCAGATGTTGGAACCGCAGCCGGTCCATGCGCGCAAGGCGGGCGGCCTGCGCCAGCGTGAGCTTGCCCCTTTGAAAGAGCAAGAGGGCGATCTCTTGGCGCAGCTCCTCCTCCGTCATCTTGGCGATCTTTAGGATTTCATCCTCGATGATCAGCCCCATGGGCCACCTCCGGCTCCGGTGTTGGATCTTACAGCTTCTCCTTGAGCTTGGCCAGCACGTTGAGCGCCTCAATGGGCGTGAGCTTGTTCACGTCGATCTTCTTCAGCTCCTCAATCACGGGGTGGGGCTCGCCCCCGAAGAGCGCGGGCTGCACGATCACCCGGGGCTTTACGGGCTTCTTGCCCTCGATCGCCTCCAGGGGGTTGCCCTTGAGGATCTGCTGAAGGATCTCGCTGGCCCGCTCGATCACGGCTTGAGGGAGCCCCGCCAGCTTGGCCACGTGCACCCCATAGCTCCCCTCGGCCGCCCCCCGCTCCACCCGGTGGAGAAAGATCACGTCGTCCCCGTGCTCGGCGACGAGCACGTGCATGTTTACGACCCCGGGGAGCTTCTCGGCCAGGAGCGTCAGCTCGTGATAGTGCGTCGCAAACAGCGTCTTCGCCCTGACGCGCTTGACGAGATACTCGGCCACCGCCCAGGCGATCGCGACCCCGTCGAAGGTGCTCGTCCCCCGGCCGATCTCGTCCAAGATCACGAGGCTGCGCTCGGTGGCGCGGTTCAAGATGTTGGCCGTCTCGATCATCTCGACCATGAACGTCGAGTAGCCGAAGGCGAGCATGTCGCTGGCCCCCACCCTCGTGAAGATCCTGTCGACGATCGGCAAAACGGCCCGCCGGGCGGGCACGAACGAGCCCATCTGGGCCATAAGACAGATCAGCGCGTTCTGCCTCAACCAAGTCGACTTCCCCGACATGTTGGGGCCGGTGAGCACCACCAGCGTCTCGTCCTCGTCGAGATGAAGATCGTTGGGCACGAACGGCGGCTCCTTCTGAACGGCCTCGATCACGGGGTGGCGCCCCTCCTCGATGTGGATCTCCCGCCTGTCCGTGAACGCGGGCCGTGCGTAGCCCCGCCTCTTGGCCACCTCCGCCAGCGCCGCGTAGACGTCCAGCTCGGCCAGCACCTGGGCCAGCCGCTTGACCTCGTCCACCCGGGCCGTCACCCGGTCCCGCAGCCGGCAGAACAGCTCGTACTCCAAGCGTTGAGCCCGCTCCTGGGCCGATAGAATTTTCTCCTCGTAGCTCTTGAGCTCCGGCGTGACGTAGCGCTCGGCCTGCGTGAGCGTCTGCTTGCGGAT